>JASFLF010000231.1:0-5971 GCA_050118235.1 Gammaproteobacteria bacterium
TGTTTATACACTTGGGCGTGTATCAGTGTGGCAGCAGTGGTGAGAGTTAGTAATGTTAGTAACTGACTGATAGTTTTGATTTTTTTGTGCATTATCGATGTGACTCAAGGTTGTGTAACGTGTCGTTAACAGTAGTGGCGATGGCAGAAGTGTTTCAAAGCCGATGAATACCCCAATAATAGGCAAAAAAAATGCCCCCTAACAAGGGGGCATTTACTTGCAGAGCGAGAAAAATTACATACTGTAATACATGTCGAACTCAATGGGGTGAGTCGTCATGCGCATACGGGTGATGTCAGCCATTTTCAGATCAATGTAGGCATTGATCAAATCGTCTGTGAACACGCCGCCTGCGGTTAAGAACGCGCGGTCTTGATCCAACGCTTCCAACGCTTGGTCGAATGAATGGCAGACAGTGGGAATGTCTTTTAATTCTTCCGGTGGCAAGTCGTACAAGTTCTTGTCCATGGCATCGCCCGGATGAAGTTTGTTTTGGATGCCATCCAAGCCAGCCATCATCATGGCGGTAAATGCCAAATAAGGGTTCGCCATGGGATCGGGGAAGCGTACTTCGATACGGCGGCCTTTCGGATTGGAAACATAAGGAATACGAATAGACGCCGAGCGGTTACGCGCGGAATACGCCAATAAAACCGGCGCTTCAAATCCAGGCACCAAACGTTTGTAACTGTTGGTCGATGGATTGGTTAAGGCATTCAAAGCTCGGGCATGTTTGATGATGCCGCCGATGTAATACAATGCGGTTTCGGACAAACCACCGTATTCATTACCGGCGAACAGGTTTTGCCCGTCTTTGGCCAGGGATTGGTGGACGTGCATGCCGGAGCCGTTATCACCGACGATGGGCTTAGGCATAAAAGTGGCGGTTTTACCGTATGCGTGAGCGACGTTATGCACTACGTATTTCATGCGCTGGTTCCAGTCCGCACGTTTGACCAAGGTGTTGAACAAAGTGCCGATTTCACATTGACCGGCGGTGGCGACTTCATGGTGATGGACTTCCACAGTGACACCCATTTCTTCCATCGCCAGGCACATCGCGGCGCGAATGTCGTGCAACGAGTCAACTGGTGGGACGGGAAAATAGCCGCCTTTGACGCCTGGACGATGCCCCATGTTACCGTCTTGATACACTCGCTCAGAGTTCCATTCGGCTTCTTCGGAGTCGATTTTTACGAAGGAGCCGGCCATATTGGCGCCCCAACGAACATCGTCCAGGATGAAAAACTCGGGCTCTGGACCAAAAAATGCCGTATCTGCAATACCTGTGGATTGCAAGTAAGCTTGAGCGCGCTTGGCTAACGACCGGGGGTCGCGCTCATAACCTTGTCCTGTGGATGGCTCTAATACATCACAGGTCAAAATCAAGGTGTTTTCGTCCGAGAATGGGTCCATGACAGCAGTTTCAGCCTCCGGCATAAGGATCATGTCAGAGGCCTCAATGCCCTTCCAACCGGCTATGGATGAACCATCGAACATTTTACCGTCTGTAAACATATCCTCATCAACGATATGTGCCGGCACCGATACGTGTTGTTCTTTGCCCTGGGTATCTGTGAAGCGAAAATCGACGAACTTCACTTCATTGTCTTTCATCATTTGTATGACGTCGCTAGCGGACATTTGATTCACTCCTCCTCAAGTAGTGTTATTTGTATTCTGTTGTGCGACAGAACGGCTAAATGCTGTTCCGTAGTGCAGAATTTATGCCACGGAATATTGTCTTCAAAAACAAGAGCTTAATGCGTTCTGGACGGCGCCGATAGAAGGGATACGCGCTATTATGGTGCATTAAAAAAATTCAACGCACTTCTTTAGTGCTCAATGATACATGATCTTAATATCCGCTACTATTTCCACGTCCCTGGTCACTTTCGAAAAGGCTTCGGAAATCCGTGTTGCGCTGCCGGCCTCGTCGATACGTGAAAGGGGCAATAATAACTCCACCTGAATTTTGCCGTCCAGGTAATGTAAGGTGGTTCGTTCGATAAATTTTGATTCAGGTATGTCCGCCCACGCGGCACGCAAGCGCTCCAGAACCACTTCCCGCGGCGGTAGATGCTCGCCGAGACGGATTTTCTCGTCATCTTCGGGGTCGATATGCACCATGACATCGGTGACTTCATCCACGTGTTTGATTAACCGGGCGCGGACTTTTTCGCTGATGTAATGGCCTTCCGAGACACTCAGTTTGGGGGCCACTTGAATGTGTACATCCACCAAGGCGTTCCCACCCATCTGTCGGGTGCGCAACATGTGCAATTTGTTCACGCCGGGTACCGATTGAATGGTGTGTTCGATTTTTTCCACCCGTTCAGGATCCAGAGCGGTGTCCACCAACTCGCGGATGCTTTGCGCGCATAACTCCCAGCCGATTTTTCCAATGAGCAATGCTACGCCTACAGCAGCCACCGCGTCCAGATAATTCATGCCCAACATGGTGCCGCCAATACCGATGAATACGATGATAGAGGAAATGGCATCGGTGCGGTGGTGCCAGGCGTTGGCGCGTAACATATTGGAGCGGAATTTTTTCGCCACACGCATGGTGTAGTGGTAGAGAATCTCCTTACTGGCGATGGAAGTCGCCGCGATGACTAGTGTCCATAACGTAGGTTGTAACAACGCATCGGGCTCAGCCACACGGCGAATGGCGTCGATGGCAATACCGCCACCCACAATGATTAAGAAGCTGCCTAATGCCACTGTGAAAACGGTCTCGAACCGTCCGTGGCCGTAAGGATGATCGGCATCGGCATCTTGAGCGGCATGTCTAGCCGCCACCACGACCAGTACATCGGTGAGCAAATCGGATAACGAATGCACACCGTCAGCCACCAGCGATTGGGAATGGCCGATGTAGCCAATCACAATTTTGAGCACGGCCAACACCAAATTCACCACGGCGCCGACGATAGTGATTTTTTTGGTCTCTTGGTAACGCTGCAGTTCTTCCGGGGTATCAGAGCTGGGTGGCGTTACGGTGAGCGAAGGCTGGTGGTGAGTGTGAGAATGAGAATGATTACCCAAGGCCGCCGACCTCTATAATTATGGTGATTTCATTATCCACTGTATGAATATCCAGCACTTTGTGGCCGTTGATGCGGCACCAGGCCGGTATGTCGTTGGTGGCGCCGGGGTCGGTACAGATGACTTTCAATACATCCCCTTTGGCCAGTTCCTCGGCTTTATTTTGGGTGCGGATCACCGGCATGGGGCAGAGCAAACGTTTGGCGTCCACGATATGCTCGCTCATATGTACCACTCCTGGGGAATGTCGTTGGGCGACATGGGCTTGACGTGTAATAACTCCCGAGAGCCGTCTTTTTGTTTGACTTCCACATCCACCTGTTCGGCGCTGCGGCCCTGGCTGTAACGGGCGACTAATTGTGCCGCCAGTTCAATATCCGCCCCGTCCACCTCGCCATCGATGAGCGCTAACGGGCCGCCGTGACTGGTGGTGATGAGATTAACAAACTGCTTGCGGTATCCTTCTAAAAACCGGGTTTCGCCTTCCTCGCGGCTAATGATGATTTTAAAATGTTTCTTCGGGCGCAAATGCCGGCCCACTTTCAGCAGCATAATATCGTCCAATTCATAGTCGCGGCTGCCCCGTGCCTGCCATAAATCAGCAAGTTTTTGCGAATAGGCTTGATCGGTTAAAAAGCAACAACCGCCGGCGGGTTGGGCGTAGTCGCTAAAGCCAAATCGCGCGGCGAGGGCCATTTGCGGTTTGCGAGACCGGCCGCTGAAGTCCAGTAGTTTTTCCCGGTCCAGCCAGCCTTCAAGCTCAGGGCGGGTAGGGGGTAACAATTGTGCGCACAATGGCCGTACCAACAAATCGCCGGCGCCTGATTCTTTTTGCACCACCGGCATGGTGTTTTTGCGCTGCGACATGGGTCGTTGTCCCATGACTTCTCCGGTAATAATAAAATCAAACTGATGTTTTTTGATCCATTCATAAGCTTCGTGCACCATAAATCCTTTGCAGTCCAGACATGGATTGAGATTGGCACCATAGCCGTGTTTGGGATTAATGACCACGTCTTTGTAGGGTTCGGTGACATCCACAATGTTCAATTTGATGCCCAGCTGTTCCGCCACCCATAGTGCGTTGTTTCGCTTAGGTTTGTTTTGATCATGTTTACGAATGGCGTGGGTGTGGCCTTCCACGCAAAAACCGGTAAAAAAATTCAGTCCTTCCACATGGACGCCTTGTTCCATGACGAGCTTGGCTGCCAGCATGGAATCCAGGCCCCCGGAAATCAGAGCAATTGCTTTACGTTGAGTTGACATATGATATTGGAGGCTCATAAATGTGATTGCTTAACAACAAAGGCGAAAAAAACTCTGGGTCCTCCGCGCCTCTGAGGTTATAAAAAAAGAAGCGTATTTTAGCTGAATTAAGTTGGGAACTCACGATAAGGGATTAATTACGCTAACAACCAAGTAAAAAATCAGGTAAATAATCAGGAACAACAGCGTAAGCAATTATGCAAACGGATGGTTTTTCCGCCAATACCGCCGTCAATGGCTGTTGCGGCGTTCTTTCATTCGCCGGCAGGTTATATTGTCCGGGGGCTGTTGCCCCGTGGAGGTGCGCCGGTCGTTATCACGGTCGCGAGTCACAAACTCTCTGGCGCTGAGACATTCACCCCGCAGCTGGGCGTTCAACAAGGAATCCAAAGCCAGTTTTCCCAGACCGCTGGAATGAACCACAACATGGCCGTAGCGATATACGCCATGGGAGGATTTAGCTTTACGGATTTTTACCCCAACTCCCTTGTCAATTTGGCCCGAGGCGACAATTTTTTCGAACAATCGCGGAAACACTTTATCTTTTAAGGCATTTTTTATTATTTTTCTGATCTCGCCTGGCCGGGTTCCTTTGGGAATATTACCTACGTAAATTTCCATCCAGATAGCCCCTGAATTTTGCGATAGTTTATTTTTTGAATTTATCTCCATAAGCATAGTAAAAAATTTCTCCACAGTGGCTTGAATTTCACTACTACTCGTTGATTTTCCCTTCCGATCCTTTGACAAGATTTTTGATATTGGATCGGTGACGCCAGATCAATACCACACTTAAAATAACCGCCATAATGATAAAAGCCGTATTGGGTTCCCAGTACCAGACGAATACCGGCGCCAAACAGGCCGCAGCCAGTGCCGCTAATGAGGATATATTAAAGACAAATGCCATGACCAGCCAAGTGACCAGCATGGACAGGGCGACCGGCAACGACATCGCTAAAAATACGCCCAGCGCCGTGGCCACACCTTTACCGCCTTTGAATTGGAAAAATACGGGATATAAATGTCCGAAAAAGGCCGCCATAGCGATGATTTCCAGATTGCCATGGCCTTGGCCCAGGAGTTTGGCGGCCAATACGGGTAAAAATCCTTTCAGCGCGTCACCCAACAAAGTGATAGCGGCGGCTTTTTTTCCGCCATAACGCAATACATTGGTAGCGCCGGGATTTTTCGAACCCTGCAAGCGCGGATCCGGCAGCCCCATTAGTCTGCATACGATGATTGCCGCGGACAATGAACCAAACAAATATGCTGTGACAGTGAAGGCGACAAATTCGACAGTAAAATCAATCATAATGTGTGCAGTGAGTATTTTACATTGGCTAATGGTTAATGAACCGGTATAGTGGCGCCTTTTTTACCGGTTTTTGAGAATGAGAAAACACGATACGGCATGTACACGGAGCCCCCAAAATGGATATTGTATTTTTACGCGAATTAAAAATTGAAACCATTATAGGGATTTTTGATTGGGAACGCGAAATTAAACAAACCGTGACCCTGGATTTGGAGATGGCGGCGGATGTAGCCAGCGCAGCCAGAACCGATAGCATAGAAGACACGCTGGATTACAAGGCCGTGGCGAAACGGCTCATCGAATTTGTGGGCCGGAGCGAATACAAACTGGTGGAGA
>JASFLF010000232.1:0-5968 GCA_050118235.1 Gammaproteobacteria bacterium
GATTGTACGTGATGGAGATGCCTATGTTCTGGCGGATGGTGCGTAACGTACGCCGAGATAGTTGGCTGGCAAGACTGACTTTTTGCAATTCATTGCTCATGAGTACGATATCGGCGCTTTCCCCCGACACATCCGTGCCCGAACCCAGGGCAATACCCACATTGGCGCGTGTCAATGCCGGCGCGTCGTTGACTCCATCGCCCACCATGGCCACTTGGCCGCCGCTTTGTTGTAATTGTTGGATTACATGGTCTTTGTCTTCCGGCAATACTTCGGCAATGACTTCCATGCCACCCAGTTGATTGGCGATGGCTTCAGCCACCGGCTTGCGATCCCCGCTTAACAAGGTCATGCGCACCTCACTGGCGCGCAAGGCTTGCACTAAGATGTTAGCGTCAGTACGCAGCTGATCTGAGACGAAAATTACACCTGCTTGTCGATTATCCATGGCCACATGAACGCACGTGCTGCCGTGTTTTTCCCTTTGTTGTGCCGCTTGCGCAAAACGCTCACCTAACACGACATCGTTGAGCCGCAACCATTGGATGGTGCCCGCCACCACCCGTGTGCCGTTCACCGTTCCTGTTACTCCATAGCCGGGTTTGTTTTGACTATCTTGTACCTGCGGTACTACTAGATTTCTCGCCTTGGCCGCGTCCGCAATGGCCGCGGCAATACTGTGTTCTGAATAGCGTTCTATCGCGGCCACCCATGCCAGCAGTTGATTTTCATCGTAGCCGGAGTCGGTAAATACCTCGGTCACTTGCATCTTCCCTTGCGTCAAGGTGCCGGTTTTATCGAACACGAAATGGTTGATGTGGGAAAGCGTTTCCAACACTTCGCCGTTTTTAATCAAGATGCCATGGCGAGCCCCCAATCCCGATGCCGAGGCAATCGCCATGGGCGTTGCCAACCCGAAAGCGCAAGGGCAGGTAATGATTAACACCGACGTGGCCGCCATTAACGCCAGCTCGAAATCGGTATTCAGCCACCACATAAAGGTAATCGCGGATAATAATAAGGTGACCGCCACAAACCACGGCACAATACGGTCGGCCACGCATTGAATGGGCGCCTTGGAGGTCTGGGCTTCTTCCACCAAATGGATAATACGTCCCAGCGCCGTGTTTTTTAACGTACCGGTGACCTCCACGGTTAACGCGCTATCGATATTTAATGTGCCGGCGGACACTGTATCGCCGGATTGTTTGCGCACCGGCGAGGATTCACCACTGAGCATGGCTTCATCCACGTGGCTTTGGCCTTCGACCACCATGCCGTCCACGGGGATTTTGTCACCGGGTTTTATCAGTACGTGCTCACCAGGTTTAACGGCCCGAATAGGCAGCAATACCTTTTCCCCCTCACGCAAAACCGTGGCCCCACGAGGTTGCAGATCCAGTAAACGTTGGGTGGAAGCAATGGCCTGGCGTTTGGACATGGCTTCAAGATACCTTCCCACCAGTATTACAAACAGGAAGTTTACCACCGTATCATAATAGACTTCGCCGACGGCGTGCCGCGACAGCGTGATATACAGCGAATAAAAGTAGGTTGTGAGCGCGCCGATGGCGATGGGCAAATCCATGGTCAAATGCAGCCGCCGCAAACCAGTCCAGGCGCTGCGCAAAAACGGGTAACCGGAATAAAACAATGTGGGAGTGGCCAGGGCGAAGCCGATCCAATGAAATAAGCGGCGAAATTCGCTGTCCGCAGCGCCGCTGTACAGAGCAATGGACACCCACAACAAATTCATCATGGCAAAGCCGGCAAACGCCATGCGGAACAACAAGACACGGTTTTGTTTTTTAATGCGGCCGTCGGCCACCTCCGGATCATAGGGAACGGCGGCATAACCGATTTGCGCTAACTGGTCCAACACCTGCGACAATTTGATACGCCGGTTGTCCCAGCGCAGCTTAAGCCGTTTGTTGGAAAGATTTACTTGGGCGGTGAGCACCCCGGGCGTACGCCCCAACGCACGTTCGATCAACCACACACAGGCGGCGCAATGGATGCCTTCCACCAGCAAGTGAATTTCCCGTTCCTCACCCAATTGCGGTATGAACTCCGCTTGCACTTCATCCAGGTCATACAACGCAAGATCCTTGGGCGGTTCCGGCGGTGGTGCCAGCGGGGTGCCTTGCGGCGTACGATCATAAAATCCCTGTAAACCTGCATCGTAGATGGTATTGCATACCATTTGGCAAGCCGGGCAACAGAATGGCCGTAGCGCGCCGTCGATGTGTTGTTCTATGCGCAAGTTGGGCGGAACCGGCAAGCCGCAGTGAAAACAAACCGGAGTGGCTGGTTCGCTGGTGGTTGAGTGGATGGTTAAGGGTTGAGCGCTACTCACGATACCGTATTTGGCTAAGAGTTAGTAAGCAAGGAATTATCGAGTGAGAACCGCTTTTAACACCGATACGCGATGTGACATCTGGTACACCTCTTCATCGCGTTGGGCTTTGACTTGCAGATCCCATACGCCCGGTAGCGTAAAACCAATGTCCGCTTGATACAAGCCCGGGGCGATCTCCTGCAAGGGGGTGGCGAAATCCGCGTCCGCATCCGATGGCCGGTAGGCAAACAATTTCACTTGGGCGCCTTTGATGGGCAAGCCGCGCGAATCCACGGCACTGAAGCGATACACATCGGGGCTGTTGCGAACGATGGTTTGCGGAATCTCCAACCGGGTTTCCCAGTTTAAACGATTTTGCGCGGCCATGATTTTCAGTGCGTTTTTTTCATATTGGCGCCCTTGTTCGTAATAGTCCTGCACTACCAGCCCCGGGCTGCTCACCCAGGCGGTAATAAAAAACATGATGTTCACGGCAAGAAACACCACTACTATGGCAATCCAGCCAATGACCCAGGGATTGCGCATCGCTTGGGGATTGGATTGGGAATACTTGTTTTGAAGAGTTGTGCGCAGATTGGCTATCGTCTGACGGATTTTCATGGTGTGTTACCTATGTTTGGAGTCTTTTTGTGATCAGAGAAAATCAAATTTCCGTAGGTTGGATTAGATGCGCAATCCCCTATATGTAAATTCAAATCCAACGCTCACGCGCATCGTAACCCGACAATACGTTGGTCGCGGCATTTATGTTGGGTTACGGCGCGCCTAAGGCTCTTCGCTTGAATTCACCATCGGGTGAGTTGCGCGCCAAACCCAACCTACAAAATCATTGACTGTTTCACATTAATATTCACGCAACATCACCACATCATCGTGCCGGCCCGAAAAACATGCTCTTGTAGTCGGCGGAAAACTGGGGCTGTGACGTGTCATTTACGGTAATCTTTATGGGTATTCGTTCGGCGTTCAATTGCCCACCGGGTATGCGTATGAAAATAGTGTACGCCGCCACCCGGCCTGCGGGCACCGCCAACGGCGGTTCCACCCCGGCGACTTGCAGGGCTTCATGACCGCTAACGGTTAACGCCACGCGCATGTCGTGTTCGGTTTTGTTGAGTATCTTGAGTTCGTATTTGTTTTGCACCGAACCGTCGCTTTGCATCACATACAAGGGTTGGCGTTCGTGTAATACTTTCAGTTCAATGGAAGCCAACGTGCTCAAGCCATAGATTATACCGGCGATGGCGACCAGCATGATCGTAAAATACACCAATACTCGCGGGCGCTGGAAAAATTTTTTCGTCGGTTGGCCTTCGATTTCATCCAGCGACGCATAGCGTATCAAGCCGCGGGGCCGATGGACTTTATCCATAACCGCATCACAGGCATCCAGGCACAGCGCGCAGGTGATGCAGCCCTCTTGCTGGCCGCGGCGGATATCGATACCGGTGGGGCATACCGCCACGCATTGTTTGCAATCAATGCAGTCACCGAAGTTGGTTTCTTCGCCTTTTTTCAATTTGCCCCGGGGCTCGCCCCGGGCGAAGTCGTACGTCGGTAAAATGGTTTCCCGGTCGACCATCACCCCTTGTATGCGAGCGTAAGGGCACAACCAAAAACACACTTGTTCACGCATAAAACCGGCGAACAAATAAGTAAAAAAGGTAAATACCCCCACGGTGCCCCAGGCCATGACCGGTGCTTGCAAACTTAGATATTCACCCCATAATTGATACGCGTCGGCAAACCACAGTGTGAAACTGATACCGGTTACGACGCCAATCAATATAAAGATAACATGCTTAATCAATTTGATGCGGATCTTGGCGAACGTCCAAGGTGCCTGGTCCAGCTTGACGCGTTTATTGGGGGGGCCTTCCAGTTTTTCCTCTATCCAGGTGAACACGTCCGTCCACACGGTTTGAAAACAGAAATAACCGCAATATACCCGCCCGGCAAGCGACGTCACCGCGGCCAATAACAAGGCGAAGAATAACAATACCAACGCCAGCATCCATACATCCTGCGGCAAGATAGTAATGTCGAAAATATGAAATTGTCGACCCGGGATATCGAATATAATCGCCTGACGGCCGCCCCAGCGCAAATAAGGCCCGAGGAAAAACGCCAGCCACACCATGGCGCTGATCCACTTGATGGTGCGATAACGCCCGGGCATGCGTTTGGCGTGAATGGTGGTGTCGCCGGTGTTGACATGCCAGTAGTCCGCTTCGTGGTATAAATCCTCCAGTTCTTGCAAGTCCACTGGTTTGGTTTGTTCATTCATGCTGCTTACTTCCATTACTACTGTATTGCGTTGGGAGGGGGCGACTATAAAACCCTTTAACTGATATTGGGTATGATTCGCGAGTGCGTCTGGGTTGCCATAGTGAGATCTGCGGTCATCACTGGTCTTCGGAATGGGTATGCTTTATGAGATAACCAATACGAACGGCCAGAAAGATCACAATGGCAATGGTTATGCCGACGCCAAGAATAGAGCCTATGACCACTGCATCCATAATCTATCTCCTGTATTGCAACATAGAATTGTAGGGTGGGCATTGCCCACCTCTTGACGCTTGAATCACCGATTTATGGTGAGCGGTGTCCACCCTACTGCCTGCTGCGTCCATACTCTATCTCCTGTGTTGATAAATCGACTCAAGCTGCAAGGGTTCAACATTATTTTATTCACCACGAAGGGCACGAAGATTTAATTTTCTAAATAATACTCTATGGAATTAAATTTCCTATACTATTGTTTGGATCAAAAGCCTATCAAACATTTTTTTCCTCTTCGTGCTCATCGTGGTAAATTATAGACATTGCATGAAAACAGCTTACTGTCCGCCACCCAATTTATACACGTACACCGCAAGCTTTTTAATGTCGGTTTCGCCGAGCTGACCTTTAAAGCTGGGCATCATGGCTTGACGGGTCTCTTTCGCTCCCGGCGCATTGACGCCATTGGCAATGGTGTATTTCACGCTTTCTTCCGTGGCCGGCAGGAAGCGCCAGATGGCATCGGTCAAATTCGGTGCACCCAGCATTTGCATGCCTTTGCCTTCCGCGCCATGGCAACCACCGCAGCCCATCGATGTGAACAATTCCTTGCCGGGAGCATATTCTTCACCTTTGGGTAGCGCTAATACGTATTGGGCTAGGTCGTTAAGTTGTTGTTCGTTTAACATGGCGCCAAAGGCGGGCATCATGCCGGAACGGCCGTTGCTGATGGATTGTTGAATGGTCTCTATGCTACCGCCATAGAGCCAGTTGTCATCGGCCAACACCGGAAAACCCGGATTACCGGCACCACCGCCACCGTGGCACGGCGCGCAACGGTCGCCGAATAACACTTTCGCCGAGCGTGCGGTGTAAGTGGACAGGTCCTGGTCAGCGAGGATTGCGGCGGCGGATATGTCCTTAATACGGTTTTCATATGGCGCGCGTATCGCTTCGATTTCTTTTACATTCTCTTGCAGGCGTTTCATTTGAGTCCAGCCCAACACGCCTTCGGTGGCATCGTTGAACAGGGGAATGGAGGGGTACAAAATGAAATACACCACCATAAATATGCCGCTGAGATAAAGCGTAATCATCCACCAA
>JASFLF010000233.1:0-5955 GCA_050118235.1 Gammaproteobacteria bacterium
CGGCGACTATGGGCCGGGGGGCGGCTTCCAAGCTGGGGTTATATTCAGCGTTGCATTTATTTTGTATGCCTTGGTGTTTGGGTTGGATACGGCACAACAAGTAATGCCGATGAACGTATTACGAATATTGGCCAGCGTGGGTTTGTTGATTTATGCGGGTACGGGGATCGCCACTTTATTTTTAGGCGGGCAATTTCTGAATTATAACGTATTGGCAAATAGTCCGGTGGCAGGGCAACATCTGGGCATTGTCGTGATTGAGTTAGGGGTAGGCATTACTGTCAGTTCCGTTATGATGATAATCTTTTTTTCGTTTGCCGGCAGAGGACGACCTTGATGGATTATTTGGTTGGCCATTTTAACTATTGGATTGTCATTCTGTTGATGATGATGGGTTTTTACACCGTGGTGAGCCGCGGAAATTTGATAAAAAAAATTGTCGGTCTCAATATCTTTCAAACGTCCGTGTTTTTGTTATACATCAGTATCGGTAACGTTAAGGAAGGGACTACGCCCATTATTGTCGAAGGATTTACGCAATATTCCAATCCCTTGCCTCATGTATTGATACTTACGGCGATTGTGGTGGGGGTTGCCACCACGGCACTGGGTCTGGCACTGGTCGTGCGAATTAAAGAGGCGTATGGAAGTATCGAAGAAGATGATATTCACGATCAGGATCAGTCGCTTTGATCAAAGAAAATTTAAGCCTACTGCTGGTGGCGATTCCGCTGCTGGCCGCTCCTATCGCGGCGATGCTTCCCAAGGGCAAAGTGCCCTGGTTATTTACTCTTACGGTGACCTGGCTTTGCCTGGGCATGGCGGCGTGGCAGCTTTGGATGGTCGTAGACGGCGACATCATTAGTTATGAATTGGGGGGATGGGAGCCACCCTGGGGGATCGAATACCGCATTGATGCCGTTAATGCTTTTGTTGCCTTGATTGTCGCGGGAATCGCCGCTGTTACCTTGCCCTACGCGCTACGTAGCGTGGAACAGGAAATCCCCTTGCAACAGACACCGTTGTTTTATGCGGCATTCCTGTTGTGCCTGGATGGCTTGTTAGGTATTACGCTTACCGGTGATGTCTTTAACCTGTTTGTGTTTTTGGAAATCTCTTCGCTGTCTTCCTATGCGCTTATCAGCATGGGGCGGCAACGCCGGGCGCTGACCGCAGCGTATCAATACCTCATCATGGGTACCATAGGCGCCACGTTTTTGCTCATCGGCATCGGCTTGATATACGCCGAAACCGGATCGCTGAACATGATGGACCTAAGCCTGCGTCTGCCCGCGACTTTCGAGCATCGCACTGTACATACTGCGTTTGCGTTTATTGTTGTAGGTATTGGATTAAAATTGGCAATGTTTCCCCTGCATTTATGGTTGCCCAACGCATATACTTACGCGCCGTCGGTTATAACGGTTTTTCTTTCGGCCACCGCCACAAAAGTGGCTGTGTATGTCATGCTGCGCTTCGTTTTTACGGTATTTTCTGACAGTTTTGCCCAGCAGACACCCACCGGTGATATGTTTTTACTACTGGGGATTGCCGGCGTTATTTTCGCCTCCGTCTATGCTGTTTATCAACGGGATGCGAAGCGCTTGCTGGCTTATTCCAGTGTTGCTCAGGTCGCTTACATGGTATTGGGTATTGCCTTTGGCTCGGCAATGGGACTGATCGCCACATTGGTGCATATATTTAATCACGCCTTGATGAAAGGCGCTTTGTTTATGGCGGTGGGTGCGCTGGTGTACCGCGTGGGCTCCAGTCGGCTCGACAAACTCGACGGTTTGGGCCGGCGAATGCCCTGGACGTTCGCCGCGTTTTTTATTGCCGCTTTGAGTCTCATTGGGGTGCCTGGCACTGCGGGATTTATCAGTAAATGGTATTTCGTGCTTGCCGCGCTTGAGCAACAACACTGGTTGGTTGCGGTGGTGATACTAGTGGGCTCTCTCATTGCGGTGATTTACTCGTGGAAGTTGGTGGAAGTTTTGTTTTTCCGCGCAACTACCCAGCCCAATAGCGCCGTTAAGGAAGCTCCGTTATCGTTGCTGATTCCTATGTGGGTTTTAGTCATTGCCAATGTATATTTTGGGCTCAATACGCAATTGACTGTTGGCGTAGCGGAGACAGCGGTGCGCGTGCTGAGGACGGGTCAGCAATGAGTAATCATTGGTTGGTAATGCTAGCGATATTCCTGCCCTTTGTCGGCGCGTTGGGGATTACGCTGGCCGATCGCCGTCCTAACTTGCGGGAAGCTATCACACTGACTACCGCAGGCGCCATCAGCGTCATTGTGATTGTTTTGTTTAGCCATGTGCAGCGCGACGCCACGATTTCATTTCAGCTTGGCGAACCTTTACCGGGCTTGCCAATCTTTTTTGAAGTGGAGCCGTTGGGCATGTTATTCGCCCTGGTGGCGGGGCTGTTATGGGTCGTTACTTCGATCTATGCCATTGGTTACATGCGAGGTCATCATGAGAAACACCAGACTCGATTTTATGCCATGTTTGCCATTGCCATTGGCAGTGCTATGGGTACGGCATTCGCGGGCAATCTGTTCACGTTGTTTTTATGGTATGAGATTCTCACCATATCGACCTATCCCCTAGTAGCCCACGCAGGGACGCCGGAAGCCCGCCGCGGGGCGCGTACCTATCTGGGCGTTCTTTTAGGCACGTCCATAGGGTTACAGTTGTTGGCCATATTAATCACATACACTGTCTCGGGTACCTTGGATTTTCGCCAAGGCGGCATTCTCGCCGGCCATCTGGAGCCGGCTTGGGCGGGGCTGCTGCTTGCACTGTTCGTGTTCGGTATTGGAAAAGCGGCGGTCATGCCGTTTCACCGCTGGTTACCGGCCGCGATGGTAGCGCCGACGCCCGTCAGTGCGTTGCTGCATGCCGTCGCAGTGGTCAAAGCCGGCGTATTCACGGTATTAAAAGTGACTATTTACATTTTCGGTTCCGACTTTATTCTGCGTAGCGGTGCCAATGACTGGTTGATTTGGTTTGCGGGCGGGACGATTTTATTGGCTTCACTGATCGCTATGACCAAAGACAACCTGAAGGCACGACTGGCGTATTCCACTGTGAGTCAATTGAGTTACATCGTGCTTGGGGCATTACTGGCGACCGAGATGGGTCTGCTGGGTGGAACATTGCACATTGCCATGCACGCTGTTGCCAAGATCACTTTATTTTTCGCCGCCGGCGCTATACTGGTGGCCACGCATAAAACTGAAATCAGCGACATGGGAGGTCTGGGGCGTGCCATGCCCGTCACCTTTGGGACGTTTCTCATCGGCAGCCTGAGCATTATTGGGCTGCCACCGTTTGGAGGCATGTGGAGTAAATGGTATCTTGGGCTTGGGACTGTTGAAGCCGGTCAGTGGATGTTACTCAGTGTATTGCTTGTCAGTTCCTTATTGAATATTGCGTATTTGTTACCCATACCGATCCGCGCCTTCTTCGGCAAAGCGAAGGACGGCGCTGTATATACGCATATACAAGAGGCGCCGGTAAGTTGTCTGGCGGCGATGGTTGTCACTTCGCTGGCGTGCCTTTTCTTATTCTTTTACCCCAATCCCTTTTATGAACTGGCTGCCAAGGCGGCCGGAGGAAAGTAAGATGCGCGATCCTGGGGAAAAACAATATTTGTTCGACAAACCCGAAAACGTAAGCCGGTTGTTGCGCGGATTCTATATCGTTTGTGGGATATTGTTGCTGCTGGATTTTGTGCTGCACCGTCACATCAGCCATTCTTGGGAGCAATTGTCCGGCTTCTATGCGTTCTATGGCTTTGTGGCTTGCGTGTTGCTGGTTTTGATCGCCAAACAGATGCGCAAGGTGCTCATGCGCAAGGAAGATTATTACGATGTGGATGAGTGATCTGCCGCCGTTCATTCCTTTTTTTATCGCCGCCTTGCTGGTGTTGGCGACACGGGGTTGGGTGCAGGGTGCGATTATGGTTGCTGCGCCCATACTGGGTGGATTGCATCTGTGGTTTGATGTATCACCTGGAGTTAATACCATGTGGCAGGTGTTGGACTATGACTTGACGCTGATGCGCAGTGACCGCTTGAGTCTGTTATTCGGTTATCTGTTCCATATTGCGACTTTGATAGCGGTCGTGTTTGCATTGCATGTGCGTGACACTACACAGTCCGTCGCTAGTTTGTTGTACGCGGGCAGTGCGCTGGGCGCGGTATTTGCCGGTGACTTATTCACGCTGTTTATTTTCTGGGAGTTGCTTGCCATTACTTCCGTGTTTCTAATTTGGGCGCGTCGAACCGATTCGGCTATTCGAGCCGGTTTGCGTTATCTGATTTTTCAGGTGACATCGGGTGTGCTGTTATTGGCGGGAGCGCTGGTGCAATATCAGCAAACCGGCTCTTTGGCATTCGAGTTTATCGGTTTGGAAGGGATCAGCGGTTGGCTGATGTTTATTGCTTTCGGAATCAAGTGCGCGTTTCCGTTTCTGCATAACTGGCTGACGGATGCCTATCCCGAGGCCACGCCCACCGGTACCGTCTTTTTATCGGCATTCACCACCAAGGTGGCGATATATGCGCTGGCGCGGGGTTTTCCGGGCACCGAAATTCTGGTGTATATCGGCGCGATCATGACGTGCTTTCCGATATTTTTTGCTGTCATAGAAAACGATTTACGCCGGGTGTTGGCGTACAGCATGATCAACCAAGTGGGATTTATGGTCTGCGGTGTGGGCATTGGTACCGCGTTGGCGTTGAACGGTGCTGTGGCTCACGCGTTTAATGATGTCATTTTTAAAGGTTTGTTGTTTATGACCATGGGGGCGGTATTGTACCGAGTGGGCAATATCAAAGGCTCTGATCTGGGAGGTTTGTATAAAACAATGCCGAAAACAGCGATCCTCTGTATTGTCGGAGCCTCTTCGATTTCGGCATTTCCGCTGTTCAGCGGCTTTGTCAGCAAGTCCATGATCATGACCGCCATGATCGAGGAGGGACATGATTATCTGTGGCTGATGTTGCTGTTCGCCTCGGCGGGGGTATTCCATCACGCCGGCATCAAAATTCCGTATTTTGCGTTTTTCGCCCATGATTCCGGTATTCGCACCCAGGAAGCGCCGCTTAACATGCTGATCGCAATGGGCATAGCGGCAGTGCTATGTATCTTTATCGGCTCACAGCCGCAGTATTTGTACGCACTATTACCCTGGGAAGCTAAATACTGGCCTTATGACACCACACATGTTTTAGCCCAGCTGCAATTGTTGTTTTTCTCCGCGCTGGCGTTTGTTTGGTTGAACAAACAAGGCCTGTATCCGCCAGAACTGCGTTCGATAAATATCGATGTGGAATGGTTGTACCGTAGACCTTTGCCCGCCGCGGCTCGTGTGGTATTCCGCACCACAAAGCGCTTGAGCTATAGTCTGTCCGACGGCACCCAAGCGGTGTTACGGCGGATGGACTACGCAATGCGCCGTACACGTTTATCCAATTTTTACCTGGCTAGCAGCTGGCCTACCGGCAGCATGGTATTGTGGATAGCGGTGATATTGGGATCGTATTTGTTGATTGATGTGTTGATGACGTGACAGTGGTTCGTGGTTCGTGATTGGTAGCATTTGATCCTCTGCGCCAACACGAACCACCAATCACTAACAACTAATCATGACCTACTAATCTTTATAAAAATCCAAATACCATTTCACAAAATTGGCGATGCCTTCTTCCACCGAGGTATTCGGTTTATAGCCGACGTCATTCACCAAATCGGTAACATCAGCGTAGGTGTCGGGTACGTCTCCCGGCTGTAGAGGCAGCAGATTGAGTTCGGCTTTTTTGCCGAGGCAGTCCTGCAGCACCTCAATATAGTGCATGAGTTCCACAGGTTGGTTGTTGCCGATGTTGTAGAGCCGGTAAGGGCCTTTACTTGTGCTGCTGTCAGGTTTATCGCCTGTCCAATC
>JASFLF010000234.1:0-5940 GCA_050118235.1 Gammaproteobacteria bacterium
CCAAACCAAGGCGGAACCGGTCTAGGATTAGCTGTGGCAAAACGTCTTGCGATCGCTCATGGCGGGGATCTAACATTGCAAGGCAATCCCGAACACAAGGGCAGCGCAAGCGGCGGTTTTTCACCGAAAGGCGCCGTATTTTGCTTGAGCTTGCCGATTTCACATTTTAACGAAAACTCGAAGGATCACTGAAACATACTGTTGAGTTAGATTGCTATGCGAAAGTAAAGCACCTTAGCTCAGGTTCTGGAAAATCGTTTACAAGTCCAATTCCAATTGATAGATAAGCTGTTGCATACGACGATAGTGAATGCCCTTCCAGTAGATTTTTTGGCAGTGCTGGCATTGCCAGAATTCATCGTAGTGTTCCTTGGTAAGGGGCATCAAGTGTTGTTCAATGGCACACTTATGGATCCGACGAATTGGTCCATTGCAGTGCATACAGCGCGTGAACGGTCGCATTGAATTGACTAAATCAAACCGGGAAACTATTTCCAACAATTGTTGCTGTGGCTGTCGCTCACGCACAAAGTAACCGTGAGTGATCGATTTACGCATCAATAGACGTTTGTCGCAGGTCAATAGTATGCGTTTCTCCTCGACCGAAATTCTGGCCAGTGTAGGGTCATCATAGTCATTGCGATACAAAGTATCAAAGCCCAGCATACGCAAATACGCGGCGAGGCGACCTAGATGGGTATCTAATACAAACCGTGTATCACGCAATGGTTGAGGCCGCAATTTTATCAGCGGAGAAATGTCCAGCGACTCGAAAACCGGATAAACGCTGATATGGTCACCGTCTTTAACACGATAATCGAAAGCAACAGAGCGTCCGTTTATCAATATTAGATCAATTTCCGTGTGCGGCACTCCAAGCGATTCGATGAGATCTTTTATCGATCCCGATTCCTTGAACACAAGACTAATTGCCTTTTTACGCTGTCGTGGAGCTAAAAAGTCATTGAGTTCTTCGTAAAAACGAATGGTGACCTGACCGGACATAACATTGGCTGATTCTAAAAATCTGTGGCTAAACACCACGTGAGCTTCAATATCGCCGTGCTCTATTATTTAATAGAGTATAGTCAAGAAGCAGGGGATATGCGTTTTTTATGTTGCTATCGGATTTATCGGCAGGGTCTTATTTTTTCTTACATTCTTTATCAACATCTTGCCATGTTACGTTGGGTGGGGTGGTGCTCCAGCGCCATAATTTATGCATAAATCCGGGTTTGGCGTTCTGGGTATCCGGTGTTGATTGAGCCGGAATCGTCGCTTGCGGCTGAGTATTGTTTTCTTCTGGTGGTGGGGGTTGAGTATTGGCTTCGTGCTGTGCTTCCTCGTGGGCTGTTTCCCGAATTTCCACGACTTCTACGAAGAACGGCATGGTTGCGACATCTTTACCGGCGTTCAAATGTTCCAGGTCTTTTTGTAACATTTTATGCATATGCACGGCGGCGTCTCGGATGGATTGCGAAAGATTTTCGTTGTTGGCCACGGTTAACGCGTCGTGTTGCAAGAGAGTTATTTCCGATTTAATTTTTTTACGATATTGGAGTTCTTGGTTGTTAAGCTGACTGATCTGTGTTCGAATACCGTCGACACTCACTGACCATTTTATGGGAACTGTGGGAACACCGCGCTCCCGCAATACCACCCGCAATGCCACGGCTGTTTGTGCGCTTTTGCGATAATCCTGTATCAGCTTATCTATGTGTGCGGCCAGCGTTTCGTCGGTTGTGACTTGTTCGTGCAGTTCCGCTTCGTTCTCCGGCCGGGCAAGCTCCATAATGGCATTGAGGTTATTGGCGATCACGGCATCCAGTTTCTGAACGGATTCTTGGATCTTCTTTGTCGGTTGAATGCGGATTTTTTCGCTCAGCGCTTCAAATATATGCACCGCTTGATGGGAAATGCGTGCCGTCGGTTTGCCCAGCAATACCACGGCTTCCAGGCCGTAACGGAGTTGTTCCACGGCCCGGGCGATTTTCATGACTTTTTCTAAAGCGCTTTTTTTATGCTCCAGCGCTTTCAATTCTTCTGATACGTTGACTTCGTGGCTTGTCATGTGTTTGTTTCTTAAGTAAAAAGTACTTTATTCTGCACCTAGTGTAGTGTCTCATGTAAAACGCACATTTGGACGAGATAGACTGAATATCGGCCGCAGTCGTTCGATACCTGAGTGCTTCTGGTGCGATCGATGATGCATCAATGATTAGTATATGGTCGGCCAATTACAACGTGAGTTGAGGTGGGATATTGAGGTGTGCGTAACATATTAAGATTTCTGCGGATTTTGATTTATTTGTCATATGATCCGGATATGGTCTGTTCGCACTTGTATTGAGGTTATTGTACTAACATGAACGCAGTAAGATGAGTGACTAGGGTGATTGTGCTTAGGGTGTACGCACAAACAAAAGAAATTGGTTATGGTGAAGGGTAGAGATAAGCATCGTACACGTGAATTTCATTTTTTATTGATTTTCTTAGCGGTGTATATCGTATTTCACACGCTTTATTTCATAGCGCCTAATTCCTTTTTACGAGAGACCTTATACCACGCTGGCGTTGTGTCGGTTTCCGCGAAGATCATAGGTTTTTTTGCGCCAGTTGAATTCACCTCGGCGATCAGCAATAAACTGGTTTCCTCCAAAGCGTCTTTGGGAATTGCGCGCGGGTGTATCGATTGCAATATTTAAACGCTCCGAAACTGGCAGAGTGTTTTTAGGAATGATAGGGATCTCTTGCAGGGCAACCGGACGGTTAACTCCGACGTCATCGCGAACCTAGATTGAATGCTGCAAACGTAGTTGAATTGCTAACCTTCAAAGATCAACAGTATTTCTCTCAAGTTGCTGGACAGTATCTCATCCGACGGAACTTGATTGAAGTAAACCAACGTTGCTGTAATGGCTGTTTCTGCAATAACAATGTTCATAAATAACAGAAATGTTGAATTCTTTACAAGATCGCTAAGTTTATTAAACATTATATCTCCTTTAAAGCCACGGATTCAGTTTGGGATTACGGCGATTAAGAGTATTAGAAAAAACTAATATTCTGCATGATATAAATCAAATAATGGGCACATGACAGATACTCGCGATCATTACATAGTAATATTTTGACCTTAGAACGTGGCAATTGTTTCCAACCCTATCAAGCACTAGAATGAGGGTGCCGAGTTCTGGAGACTTCAATATCGGGCTATAAAATTAACTTGTGTTGTGATAAAAGGTGGCAGATATGAAACTTTATCTTGTGCAACATGGTGAGGCTTGTGCAAAAGAAGTCAATCCCGATCGGCCCTTGACCGATAAAGGCAGAAAGGATATTGACCGGCTAGCTGTATTTCTTAAGCAGGCGGGTATTCAAGTCGATCGCGTGATACACAGTGGAAAGTGTCGCGCCTTAGAGACGGCAGAGCGATTGGCGAATGCTCTTGCCCCGGGCGTGGAACTGGAGGTCAGCGGCCTCATCAATCCCAATGACAATCCCAAAGCGTTTGACTGGCAAAGCGAAAGCTGGAACAACAATACTCTCATTGTCGGACATCTGCCGTTCATGGCTAAGTTCGTGTCGCATTTGCTTGTCGAAGATGAACACAGACTGATTACTGCTTACCAACCGGGTAGTATTGTCTGTCTGGAGCACGATGAAGATTCAATATGGCGTATTAACTGGATGATCAGGCCGGAATTGCTTACATAAACCCAAAAAACAGGACACAAATACGTAATGTCTTGGCTAGTTTCTTGGCGAGGTGAAAAGAGTCTTGCTGAAAGCCAACAATGAATCATAGTTTGGGCAAAAACTCATATTGTCGATCGTTTCACCGTTTCTTAGACAACGGTCACAGGTGGAAAGGTTCTGGCAGGTATTACATCGGATAATGTGTTTGCGGATTTGTTCCTCAGGTAATTTCATGACATAGTTTTCGATATGAATCCCCATGTAACGTAACATACTGGAAAGGCGGTAATGATATATTTCATGGCGTAGCATTTCTTTACGCCGCTTAAGTTCAAGCATTTCTTTAAGCGGTGGAGTGTCATCCAGCATCATAAACGCCAATCCAGCCACACTGAATATTAATACGAAAATCAGCAAAAGTATCAGAGTTGTAAATAGTAATGAAATATCCATGTGTGATCTGCCAAATATCAAATGTTTTCTATAAGCAATTGGCTATTGACTATTAACCGTTACGAATAAATCGTATTAAAATACTCCACAGTAAAAATAACTTTGATTTATATCATTAAGTCTCTTATTTGAGAAAAATCCTAGTAAAAAAGTTGTATTGGATGTATTGCGCAAGGGGGGGGCGGTGAATTTTCTCCCCCATCCTGTTTGGTGAGGTTTTATTCGCCCGTGTTAAGCAACAATTTATGGGTGTGTTGATGTGTTCCAGATTCATTGAGCGTTTTAGTGATCGGCGTTTTTCCGGTATCACTATCCAATGAGAATGTGCTAAAACCAATTGGGTTATGTATCCACTGCTATCTACCGCAATGACACAACGTATTCTTCTAATTACAGGAAAGCCAGGAATCGGAAAAACCACCTTGATTTGCAAGGTGGTGGCCCAACTACGGCATCATTGCATTGGTGGTTTTTATACTGAAGAAATTCGTGAATTCGGGCAGCGTCAAGGATTCCGCTTAGTAACGTTTAATGGTGAGCAAACGATTATTGCCCATGTGAAATTCGACCATAGCTATCGGGTTGGTAAATACGGCGTAGACGTAACCGTTATTGACCATTTTGCTGATTCCGTTATTGCCCTTGACGAAAATATAGACCTCTACGTGATCGATGAAATCGGCAAAATGGAATGTTTGTCACGGAGTTTCGTGTACCGAGTACAACAGTTGATTGAATCCAATAAACCGATGCTTGCAACGGTGGCAAAACTAGGCGGTGGATTGATTGACGCCGTGAAGCGCCGGCAACAGAGTGAACTATGGGAGCTTACTCACGCTAATCGAGATATATTACCTTCGCAGGCTGTTGAGTGGTTGCTACAGCGACTATGAATGGAATTGGTAGTAATTAAGATAAAAGCGCTTTGATTGTCTTGTAAGTAAAAACTCTCAAGGAGAACGAATATTATGAGCGAAACAAAACCTGGTATCGGTCAGCACAGTATTAAGCGAGAACCGAAGTTTTGCAAGTGTCGCGTGTGTCACGAATATTTTTACGCCGAAACTATTGATCAGGCACGTCAGCAATGTCAATCGCATATCGCAGAGCAACATCCCGATTGGCAAGAAACCGGGTGTTATTGTCCGGACTATTAATGCTCAAGTTTCGGTCTTCTTGAGACTTCGAATTACGCCGCCGATTGGTATTTCACCACGAAGGACACGAAGGCAAAAAAACAAATTTATCTAAATATAATTTCATGACCTTCGTAGGTCTGATTTTTACCTTTCCCGTGACGAGCTGATGTTAATAGTATGCCTTTAAAGCTGCGTGTATTACTTTGAAAGATAAGCAAAATTAGTCAGTAGATTTTAGCTGCGTTAAAGCCTGTACTGCCCGCGTCCGATATTCATTGATAAGCCTTAATCTAACAGTCAACAATTTATATTAACGGGAATTCCATTTATAAACGGGAATATTATGGGCGCGCAACCTGCCATCGAACAGCAATTAACTCAACAGCACTTGCCGGTCTTTTCACATACACTTCGCGAATTTCGTCGGGCCTTGATGGAGCCGGAGGTAAATTGGAAAACCATAGGGAACATTGTTCTTAAAGATCCGGGTTTGGTTCTACAGACTTTCCAACAGTTAAATTCCGGGTCCAAGCGCGCCACGCGTCTCGAAGTGAGTGACATTTCCCAAGCGGTTATGTTGCTGGGCATGGAGCGGGTAAAACAATTAACGCAAGGTTTGCAGGTCTTAGAGCAAACGCTGAGCGTCGAT
>JASFLF010000235.1:0-5930 GCA_050118235.1 Gammaproteobacteria bacterium
GAAATTCACGAGTTTTAACACGAATCGGCAAACGTCCGCTTTGTAGGAAAGTATAACGAGCAAATAAAGCTAATATTTTCTTACTCAGTCGCACTTGGAAATATTCGAAATTTTTAAAGGACCGCTTCTGGCAGCTTGCCGCCTTTTCTTAAATAATCGAGAGAGTCCACCCACCGTTTGATTGCACAAATCAGCTGGTAATACCGCATAAAATAATAAGTACTATTTAACACCTCCCGCAAAGCGTTTTGCGGGCCCGTAGGTTGATAAAATCTCATCCCGCCAAATCGGCGTCGCAGTGCGCCACGATGGCAAGCAGGAAGAGAATATTTCATCAACCTACGAACTGCCCCATCATGGCGTAACATCCATCATGTTGAGGGCATCGTAACTGCCATCACGAGTACGGAGTATTAACCGCATACCATCGCCGGATGTCACGAGCTTGCGATTAACTACTATTCCGCTTACAGAGAGGGCGACGTTGGACAACGGATCGAAAGCATTATCATAGCTATAAATGATGTTGTCATTCCCTTGTGACCATCTCGCCGTATAGACGTTGCCGGTCGGGCCGGTACAGATGGCATTGACACGGGTGTTATAACCGTAATTTTCGTGTACGTTGAAGTCCATATTCTGGTCATTGCTATAGGAACGAAAATGTTCGTATATCGAGTTTGTTTGCACAGTCAACAATCGTGTCCCGGTCCTGTTCATCGTCATATCCAACGGAGCTTGCTCGAATGACTTTCGTGGTCTTCGTTGCGCCAGGTAGGCCGTGGCGGAATTGGTGATATGGCTGTACCAGAGTTCGTAACGATCCAGGTCGAAGTATGCGTCATTTGCGTAGCTCACGAACGCGGTTTCGCCGTTCGAACTTAATGCGATCATGGGTGGACGGAAGTAAGTATCAAAGTCATTCAACTTTGTCAGTACACTGCCATCCCCGGCATCCAGCACCTGGATGCCGCTGGTAACCAGCACCGGATAACCGTTCAGGCGGGCATAACGCAGATCCATCTGGGACAGTGAGGGTGTAGTTGTATAAACAGGGAAATTGAAACCGATCCATGTGGCATCAAACGTCATTGTTGACAAATCAATGCGTTTGATCGAACTGTCGCTGCGATTTACCGCGTACAGATAGTTGCCGTTCGAACTCACTTCCAGATCACTGAATGTGTCATTGAAATTCCCGGCGATCGTGGTCACCAGCGCCCCGGAATAGACGTTGTACACCGAGATGACTGATGTCATATTCGAGACATATACATAAGGCCGGATTGAATCGGAAACCAGTCCGCTCGGATAATCCGCCTGATGTAAACGGGAAATACTTGTCATGGAGAGTGCGTCGGTCGATGAAATATATAAGCCGACGCTGACAATTTCAGAGTTTGCGATCGAAGTATCCGATGAGGAAATCGTGACGTTCGCGTAATGAATGGCGTCCATTGGCAGCCCTGCCGGATCGGCAGTCAATGTTAACGTTCTGCTGGTACTGGTAGTTCCGGTTGAAGCGGAAAGTGTCAGCCAATCCTGATCAGATTCAGCCGACCATGCGGTACCGACTCCGCCGTTCTCACCAATCTCAATCGTATGCGACAACCTTGCTCGGGATGGCAAAGACGACAGCGCCACGCCATTATCGATCACGCTTAATCGATGTGGTTCTATATAAAGGTTAACAGGTATGTCCGTCGTGTCATTCGTCAGGTTATCGGTAATTGACACCGTCGCGTTATAGATCCCAATTGCCAATCCACTTACATCGACACTTACATCAAGGTTGAATGGTGTTGAACCACTTGTCGAACTCAACACCAACCAGTTTTGGTCGGCGGATGCGCTCCAGGTACCTGAGGTATTGACCCGCGAGAGCGCGATCGTTTCGCCAGGAACAGTCGACGCACCGTCCGCGGTATAAAAATCCAGGCGGCTTAGACTAATGGATAGCGGATCTGTAATTGCTAATTTAACATTCACCGTTCCAATGGCAAGAACCTTGCCGCCGACATCTTTTGCTTGGACATGAATTCTATCGGTATACGTCCCGCGGGATAAACCATGTGCACTGACGCCGATGTTAAAATTTGTCGTGGTTCTACCAATGTAAACCGGATCAAAGGAATAAGTTACCCAAGAAGGCTTGGATTGACCGCCTGAATAGCCTGCCGCAAGTGAATAAGTACCCTCGGGTAACGTGACAACAATATGTCTGCTTAAGTTCGCTGCGCCGGCATTAAGCGTAAATGAAGCGGAATTTGTGCTGAGTTGCAGTGGAGGAGCGCTCGCATCGTCGTTGCCACCATCACCACCACCAGTACAACCCAAGATAATCAAAAAAATTAAGCCGACAAAGACACGCGCACGGTTAGCTAACAGATTCCCCACAAGTATCCCCCCCACATAAAATCAATCTAAGTTGTTGAAAAATTGTTTTTATTGAAATTTTATACAGCCAGTCTATCTCATAATAGCGATTATTCTAGCATGGGTATTCTGTAAATAGGACATTCTGTGTGTCAGTTTGAATCTTTCAATAGCTGGGTGAACCAGCAACTAATTACTGAATCGTAAGAGTTCGCTTACCGGCGGATTTTGAGTTTTATCGTGAATCTGTAAGTGTCGCATTTCGATCTCGTTTCTGTATTTGATTGGAACTTGCAAAATCTTACTCAGTAGCACATCCTAAATTTAATAAATTCTAGGCGTCAGCTTATGGCAGATAGTTGACTTTTTTTGCAAATCGCAAGCTTCCGCTTTCTAGTCTAAGTCAAATCAGCCGACGTGCGATCGGTTTGCGAATGTATATTAATATGAGATCACACTACTGCTTGTTCAGCTACTTCATATCTTCTATACCAATATGTTGTGCACTGTTTTCCCATCTTGTGCTAACTAAAATTTGTTCAACAACCGAAGGGCTATTGAATTTATGACTAATATATAGCTCAGTAGCAAAATGAAGCAAGCTGACATTCGTGCAGTATCTCAATAGCTGTTTTCGTAGCTAGACCGCCCCCCTCCCTTAAAACTGTCACTTATATAAATTGCTGCCAGCACTTACGATCAACGTTTTATCGATGCTCGTCAGTGCATCACCCGAAACCAATTTATTCTGATACCATGCTTAACGCCTTTATGTTAGTTATTTTCTGTTAATTAATTACAATGGTACCTTTTTCAAATAGCGTACAAATCACGCAAGTAGCATGTGAATGTACAGCTATATAGGGCGCTATATTCCTAAATGTTATAAAAAGAGCAACTCAATTCCATTGCGCTTATAACGCATCTTAAATATACGGTTATTGCAGTGCTATTTCCAAATAGTTAGAGTGTATTTGGTGTTCACTAGCTGATAAAATGAGTGCACAAAGTAAGCGGTAATAATAATGCAGTATCTCATCAGCTTAATCATCTACATCGTTTTATCGTTCCTCGCGTACGCCAACAAAACGGTTTTCATATGTAAAGTTGACGGCGTAACTACCTTCCCAAATACAAAGCTCCAGTATACGTAGAACAGATATATGAAAGGGCTAAACAAGCGTAGGAAAATCTCCAAAACGCGAAAATATTTTTTAGTTAATGTCTTATTTATTGCGTTTCTTGGGTGTAATTCACAGTCAGAAAGCGATCCAAATTCCTGCGGAATGGGTACCGTGTATAACTACGAGCCCGAAGTAATTGGCAAAACCGGTTTAGTTCTCCAAGCTTCCACGAATGACTTGTATATTACCTTCGAGGAGATAGAACTGTACTATGGTGAAATGCAAAGTTGCACCGGGATGATAGCACCTGCGCCAATAGTCTGGGCGACCAGCTTTAAGGAACGCGGTCTCGGTGGTGGGTGGGGGGCTTATCTGTACGCTAATCAGATCGTTATGCTAAACACAGATGAGAATATCGTGCCCCGGGATTGCATATCCGATCGGCAGTCAATCAAACACGAATACGTCCACCACATCCTATACATGAACGGGGCGGACGCCAGTCACGCAAATCCCTTGTTTGCTCAGTGCGCTATCGGCGTTAATGTTTGTGATGGTAAACCTTGTTAGTAGAAAACCGGTGAGAAACAAGGCTTTGGCAGCACCCAGGATTCAACTATATGTCATCTCTAAGACCTTTGAGGGTGATGTCAACTATAAAAACGGTGTCACCCCGCCGTCAGAAAGGCACCGAATGAATAACACAATCCCAGGTCTGACATCTTAGTACCCGCACACTCCATCACTCCTCTTGATCATACCGATTAGTATGATATAATCACCCCCTTTAGTATGATTAAGAGAAAGCGCAATACCCGTGTCCAAATCCCTACAAAACGCCGAACAAAAACAATTCGCCATCGTACAAGCGGCGCTGGCCCTGTTCCTAGAACAAGGCTATGCCGCCGCCAGCATGGACGCGGTGGCCAGCCGGGCCAGCGTTACTAAACAGACGGTCTACCGTTACTACCCGTCCAAGGAGGAACTCTTTACCGCGGTGATGGAAAAGATCCGCGCCGACGAGCCCGCCCCCTACGTTTTCGGCGATGCGGATCTGGACACCGAGCTAAGCAACTTCGGTCGCGACCTGCTGGCCTTTCACCTCACTCCCGCCGCCCTCGGCGTGTATAAGATGATGCTCAGCGAGGCGGGACAGGAGAGCCTGCTCAAACCCTTTATGAAGGTCGGCCCGAACCGGGTGATGAAGCTGTTGACGGAGTTCCTGCAAAAGCATAATCCCGAACTGGAGGATATGGCCTTCTATGCACAAATGTTTGCCAGCATGGTCCTGGTGCCGCGCAACCAGCTGATCATGCGGGGCAAGGGACGCATCACCCGCGCAGAACAGGAGACGCATGTAAACAAAGTCGTCAGGCTGTTTCTTCAAGGCATGCAAACATAAAACTGAAAGACCGATTGAAAATTATATGGAGGCACAACATGACAGATCTATTTCAAGAAAAGGCCCAGGACTGGGATGTGAACGACATGGTGAAGGCCCTCTCCATGGGGATAGGCTCCGCCATCCTCGACAACGTCATCCTCAACGAGTCCATGCAGGTGATGGACTTCGGTGCAGGTACCGGCCTCATTACCGCCCAGGTGGCCAACGAGGTAGGCAAGGTGACCGCCGTCGATGTCTCCCAGGCGATGCTGGACAAGCTGGCGGCCAAGGAAGAACTCAGGGGCAAGGTGGAAATCGTTTGCCAGAATATTATAGAGCAGCCCATCGGCACCGAGTTTGATCTCATCGTCAGCGCCATGGCTATGCACCATGTGGAAGACACCGATAAAATGATTCAACGCTTTGCGGAGCACTTGAAACCCGGTGCTCGGGTGGCCTTGGCGGATCTGGATGAAGAAGACGGCAGCTTCCACCCAGAAGATGTGCAAGGTGTCTACCACTCCGGTTTTAATCGTGAAGTGTTTATGGACAAGCTGGAAGCTCACGGCTTTAAAGACATCCGCTTCGTAACTGCCCACACCGCGAGCAAGGAAGAGAAGAGCTATCCCATCTTTTTAGCATTGGCCAGCAAGGCCTAGAAACAGCAAGCCTCCCTCCGAGCCGATCTCTGCATCGGGCGGATGGAGCCTCTCTCCAGGTAGTTCATACTCACCGGCTTCACAGGCCTCGATGATCCGCACCATAGCGCAAGGCGAAACCAAAACTGATCGGGCCCTTAATTTGGAACTGGGTCATGCTTGTATAGTTGAATTTTAGGAACACATGCTAAGTGTCAGCCATTGTTTGGTGCTATAAGGCACCTGCCTCCGCACCGCTGCGATCGAGTATGGAAAAATAAAAACTTAAAAAAATGGACTTTTAATCATATAGAATTATTATTGCCACTAATAAATGTTAGCTTATCGCCGATGGTTGCCGCGCATGATAGAAAAACAAATCGATATTGTCGCTAACGGCAATAAGCT
>JASFLF010000236.1:0-5928 GCA_050118235.1 Gammaproteobacteria bacterium
CGCGGGGATGACCCGCTGGACGGCTCTGGGAACATACAAATACGTGTTTTTGTGGTTTTGGCATGCTAGTACAACCTCATTAGTCTAATTAGTGGTTCTTGATTCGTGATTCATCATGCAGCCTTCACGCAGCCAAGGGTGGCTGTGGTTCGTGAGTCTGACAGTCTTTTGGACAAACCTTGGCGCACGCCTGGCAACCGATACAATCCATCGCATTGGCGATAGCCATTACCATGGACGTGTCATCTGAAAAATCGTCATCATCGTCATCCAGGTCTTCGTCTATTTCACGTTCCACCAGTTCAAAGACATCGCGCGGACACACTTTGTAGCAACGCCCGCAACCGATACAATTCTCTTGATTCAGTGACACTATAAACGCCGGCACCCATTCGACGCCACCCCGAGTTATACCTGTTATCATCGACATATCACACCTTCCTCCTACGCTGACTGCGCCGATTTATAGCGTTCATCGGCTTCTTTCCACGCTTTGCAGGCATCGTATGTGGATTGAGCTATTTCGTGGATTTCTTCGTAGGCAGCCGGTAATCGGTCCTCCACCAAGTCATGCAACTGCGAGGCCCACTCGCTGGCAATACGTTTGCGCTTTTTGACTTCTTTCTCTAATACTTTCAATTCTTCTTCACTCATGTAACACCTCACAAACCTGCCACTTCGGAATGGTCACCAATGATGTTTAAAGCCACCGACAAAAATTTATCCGCGTCGTCTTTCATTTTTGACAAGCTTTTAAAACCAAATCGATGCACATCACGCAATGTCTTATCCAGCACCACCAGTTTACCCACGGTAATAATGGCCCGGCCAAATCCCTCATGGCTTAGATTAATCATGGGTACGGCCATCAACCCGCACTCTTTCTCAATCAATGAAGAAATAGCATTGTAAAACGCTTTCAACCTGGCCATAGTGATTTCGTCCGGATCGCCTATAACGGGTATTTCCGCTTTACGTTCCTTGGTCATAACAAATGGATCCAGTATCTTTGCCACACTCCAACCTTCATAGGAATCGTACGTGTCGATAGCACGCATCTGTTTCACCATTTCCTTCATAAACTCCGATTCCAAGACCGGGTCGTTTTCTTCAACTACTAAAGCTGCCTCTGCCATTGCTGTTTCTCCACATTTGTTAAATAAAACTATTTATAATAATCACTCTTCCCAACCTTCCGCTTCCATATCATCGAACCGACTCATATCAGGCCCTCGCTGTTTATCGATGGCTTTGGCCAACCATGATGATGGCCCTGAACGCATTTCGTCCTGAAGCATTTCGATTAAGTCGCTAATGGCAACGTTGTCGCTGACTTTCACTGGCTGTACGCCACGTGCTACCAGTTGTTTTACCGCCGAGGCACCTATCGCGTGACAATAAACCGCTGCACAGCCTTCTAATACAGACAATTTTGAAACCAATTTGTCTTCATTGCCATCCTGGTCCAATTCGCCAAATTGACTGGCCTCCAACAATCTGGCTTCATCAGGCGTTATGGCGTACACAGCGAAGCTTTTTGCTGATCCAAAATGTTGATTGACATGAACCATATCTGAGGACGCAAACGCAATCTTTAATGCGGTATCTACAAATTCCGTATTTTCGTTGGCTGGAGCACTGCCATCAATGACTTGCATACGTCGCTGCAAACTCATACTCTGACTCCTTTGGTTAATGACCGGATAAGGTTAATGTTCAGATAATGATTTTTGTTGTTCATGTTCATGTAATCGATATTCCGGCTTCTGAGCATAAATGGATTTATACGGTTCCACTTCATGGTGATTATTGGCCAACATCAAGTTAGCCAAATCAAACAATGTTTGTTGGGTGTTTTTGTAACCTACCCATGCGCGCTGATAGCCGCCAATTAAATCGTATTGAGGAAATCCTGCCCGGAACAACGGGATACCCAATCGGGCGGCTGACTCGGCGGCATGTGAATTACCAATAATGAACTCCGCATGATTTTCCACCGCCAATTTCTCCATGTCCTCCAGGTCACCGATCTTAACCATATCGACGGGGATATTTGCCAAGATACTCGCTCGCGAAGGTGCAACCGCCGTAACGACTACCCCACCCATGCTGGTAATCAATTGACTGAAAGCGTTTAACAAATCCGGGTCTGCCGCAATGGCCACGCGCCCCATGCCTATCATAAAATGTGTATCCAGCATGGCGTCCTGCAATTGTGCTCTTTGGCGTGTCAATTTCTCAGGAACCGGATGGTTTGAAATTTGAGTCAAAGCGAGCACAAAGCTATCCATGGCTTCCAGCCCCATAAGATGGTCAAACCGGTAGTCCAACACCCCGGTTCTGTCTTTTAATATATCCGCGGCTTTGTATAGAGAAGGCCCAACCACAACAGTGGCAATAGCATCGCCCAAAGTTTCAAACTCGGATACGGGTGTTCCGCCTATAGTCACCGGACTAAAATTATCTTCAGTTAAATGACCATCCAACGATTCGGACAAGTCCGGTAACACGCAGGGACGCAAGCCAAAGCTTTCAATGATTTCTTTGATCGCTTCAATATCACCCGGTGTCAGATACGAGGCAGCCAACACATTAACTTGTTTTTTCCTGCGGCCCGGTTTAGTACCCCCATCTTCCGCTTTAGGCACTAATTCTTTGATGGTCGCTTCAACCGCGGCCGCGTATCCTGTTTCCAAACAACCGCTGAAATCAGGAGTGTTCACCGGGATTACTTTTATATCCTTATATTCCGGATATTTCGTCCGAAACAATTTAACAGCGTTATTAACATCCGTGCCTTGGGTTTCCGATAACCCCGTTGTGGGCACACCCACCAACGCGGGTTTAGATTTTTCACAAATGGTTTTCAGCCCTTCCACGATATTGTCGTCTGCCCCCATTACGGAACTGACTTGATCCATCGCCGTGGTTTGCAAGGGAATGGGCTCACGGAAATGCCGCACAAAAAAGACTTTACCAAAAGCGGTGCAGCCTTGTGAGCCATGCATCATGGGAATAGCGCGGTTCATTCCCAAAAACGCCAACGAAGCGCCCACCGGTTGGCTGGACTTCAAGGGACTCACCGACAATGCTTTTTTACGCTTTTGAATTTCTGCCATTTTGCTACCCACTTAGTGTTTTTTAAAAAATTTCTGGTTACGATGTGTTGTGTTGGGTTACGACACGCGCCAACACCCCACTTGAATTCAATGTAAGTAAAATATGCGCATCTAATCCAACGCCTTTAACCTTTAACCTTTAACCTCTAACCTTTTACTTCTAACCGTTAACCACCATAGGCTGCCCGGTGGCACTGGATTCGGTAAGCCAAGGAGCGGGTTTGCGTACGGACTCCCAAACCGGACTTTCCAAAGTCAACGCTAACTGACGTACTAGTTCCAACATGCCTTCGTAACCGGCGTAACCGAACTCACGCTCCTGGTTAATATCCAAAAATGGCAATTTAGCTTTTAGGGCGGTATACATGTTGCGACCACCGGCGATTAATATGTCGGCTTTATAGTCTTTCACCACTTGCAGCAAGGCTTTCGGACTGCCTTCTTCGATCATCTTGGTGTCTTCGCCCATGAGTTCGCGGATTCGGGCTTTATCTTCTTCGGTGGATTTCTTGGTACCGGTTGCAACAACCACCATGCCCAAATCCTGCAAAGCTGATATCACCGACCAGGATTTAACACCACCAGTGTATAGCAATACCCGTTTGCCTTTTAAGCGCTCCCGCCATGGTTGCAAGGCCTCATGTATTCGCGCCTCCTCACGGGCAATCAGGGCTTCGGTTCGTTCAGTCAAATCAGGATCATTAATAATTCGAGCAAACTCCCTTAAAGCATGGGAAGTATCTGTAATGCCGTAAAAGCTGCCTTCAAACCAGGGTATGTCGTATTGTTCTTGCATTTTGCGCGCTACGTTAATCATCGCTTTTGAGCACACCATCATATTGACTTCCGCGCGATGCATGGTTTGCACTTCACGAAAGCGAGCGTCGCCGGACAATGTGCATAGAACTCTTATGCCCAACTCATCCAGTAACGGCAACACATGCCAAAATTCGCCAGCGATATTGTATTCACCAACCAGGTTCACATCGTGGACTTTAATACCGTCGCGTTCACTACCCGGTGGCAAAATATCCGGTTCGCGAGTTCCCACCACATACTTCACCATAGCTTCACCGGCGATACGATTTCCCAGGTTTTTCGTTCCGTAAAATCCGGCCGCATCAACAGGCACCACCGGTATGCCCCAGCGTTCTTCCGCGGATTTACAAATTGCCAGAATATCATCCCCCACCAGCGCGGGGACGCATGTGTTGTATATAAATATCCCTGGCGGGTTGTAGTCGTCAATGGCTTGCTTGATGGAATGAAATAACCGCTTTTCGCCACGCCCCATGACAATGTCTTGCTCTGTTAAGTCGGTAGTCATACCCAAGCGGTATAGCGTGGGTCCTGAGGAACGAGTACCCCGGTTGTCCCACGAGCTGCCGGCACAGGCGATCGGCCCATGGACAATATGCGCAACATCGGCTATAGGCAACAGGGCGATTTGTGCGCCGTCAAAGGCACACCCACCCGCGGTGGAACCCGGCTTAGGTTTTGCACAACCAGACTTGGATTTTTTGTTGTGGGTACATGCCGGTTCATCTAACAACTCGGCGATATCTTTTGCCTTCATGGCCCCTCCGGCGCTTCGTTAATGGACTACATAAGTCTCTAGAGCAACCGCTGTGCCAACTTACAAGCTATTGATTTATATATAAAAAAGGAGCGGAGAGTTTGTAGCAAATGCTACAATGGATTGATATTACACTACACAAACAACAACTTCACAAAGTAAAAAATCTGAGGGGAATACTGAGTTATTTGTTACATATCTTTCGGTTTACGACTGCCCCCCCATAATCACACCATACGCTTTTTGCAGCAAAAGCATTTCCACCGGCGCAATTCCAACGCACTCCATTAAGGTGACGAACTTGGCCTCGTATCGATTCACCTCATCATCGGGTGTTGTATGGCCTTTAAATCCTGCGAGGTAAACCGTGATTTCCCCCTTAGGCACTTCAACACGTTCGCAAAACTCAGTTTCGGCTTGTAGAACTCCGGATTGCAATCCAAATTGTTTCTCCCCCCAGTTGGATATGGTTGATGGATGAATCACACTCCCCACATCATCTACCACGTTTTTCTCAACAATCGAGGCTAGTTTCGGTAGAGGTTTAAACGCGCAAACACCACCATGCCGAAAATACAAAAAATGCATGCGCGCACTAACAGGATGTTTATGGAATAATATTAAACGGGTATTTTCAGCGTCGATTACTTTCATTGAATTACAGTTACTTAAAATTGAATATTCAAATCAAAATAATAAATCCCTTTCACTTAAGCTATCGTTGATAGATTACACAAAAGAAAAGTAACGAACTTTACCCGGCGCGTGAGAGATCACACCGGAAATCACAATCACCGCTATTAGAATATACGCTTCCATGCCAACATAAAAAGACATCGCCAAGATGGAAATCTTGACTATCGTTGCAATACCACGCACCTGGAGCAAACATCGAACGTTAAACCATACATCCAGAAACAGCATTCCCGAACCCGATACAATTAGTAACACCAAATAAGGTTTCCACGTTGTATACGGGGCTTGATATAGAAACGCACCGCCCATACCGGCGACTCCAATGAGATGAAGAGTACGCAACGAAATGCCCATCCAGCGTTTAACCGTATCGCTCGCCATAATTCAAAACATCATCTTTACATATCGTGCACATGGAGGACCGCAGGAATCAGGTCGCAATCATATATTTGCCTAAAACTACCGGGCGGTTACTCTATATGGAATTCTAATTTTAGTCCACTGCTTTTGCTTGACTAACTTTTCTTAAATAACTTT
>JASFLF010000237.1:0-5894 GCA_050118235.1 Gammaproteobacteria bacterium
TCCGCGGGTTCATTCTTTTCTTTACGCACCTCCGCATGATACTTTTTTTCCACATCTGCAATGTCTACCGTGGATTCGGGAAAATGCATACCAAGGCCTTCTAAATATTCCACCACAATACGCGATATAGCCAGATTGCGAAACCATTTGTGATCGGCCGGCACTACGAACCAGGGAGCATGGGTGGTGCTGCAGCGGCTGAGGGCGTCCTCGTAAGCACGCTGATAATTGTCCCAAAACGCCCGTTCGCTGTAGTCCGCTTCACTGATTTTCCAGTGCCGATTGGGGTCGTCAAGGCGTTTTTTAAAACGTTTGAGCTGCTCGTCCTTGCTGATGTGGAGAAAAAACTTGAGGATATGCACACCGTTGTCGGATAGATACTTTTCAAAGCTGTTGATGGCGTCGTAGCGCGCGGACCATACCTTTTCAGCCACCAGGCCATGCACCCGGGTTACCAGCACGTCTTCGTAATGGGAGCGGTTGAAGATCACCACTTCACCGCGTCCCGGTGTGGCTTGGTGCACCCGCCAGAGAAAATCATGCTCCGCTTCCTTTGTCGTAGGCACCTTGAAGGCCTGCACCCGGCAACCTTGAGGATTCATATAGCCCAGCACATGGCGAATGGTGCCATCCTTGCCGCCGCTGTCCATGGCCTGCAGGCAAATGAGCAGGCCGCGGCGGTTTTCGGCATATAACAAATATTGCAGTTCCCGCAGGCGCTGGGCGTATTGTCGGATTTCGGCCTGGGCACTTGCCTTGTTATCGTGTTGTGCTTTATAACCCGGGTCGATGTCACTGAGATGAATGGTTTGATTCGGTTGCACCCGAAAGCGTTCGCTGAAGCTCATGGTGTAACTCTCCTATGTTTTAACTACCTGCAAAAAACCTTCGCGCTTTCTACCGTAGGAGCCGGCGTTGCTGGCGGACAAAGCTTAATCGAAGCCAAAATACTGGGTGCTTGCTGGCAAAACGCATCGCGTATTAACTTGAACCATAGAATTTCGCACTACGTCTTTATCGCCGGCACGGCTGTCTCCTACACAAATGATCCGTGCACATTAGGAACTCAACAAGCACAGGTTAGCGGTCTTTTACTGAGCATCGAATAAATTAGTAACCACTTGATTTGGTAATCCTATTGCCGCTCCATAAACTTTCCCACGGAAGACCGCGGAAACGAACAACGAACAACGAACCACCAGTTATTCCCCACTGTTATGCCGGCGCAACACCCGATAGGCCAGAATCTTGGATGTGTTATCGATGACAAACCACGCCAGTGCGTAAGCCCACATCCATAACGCATATTCCCAACCGATGGGGGTGATGAGCACACCATATACGGCCATTAAGGTTCCGATGATCTCGGTGCCGAAGGTGGCGATCAGCAGCAACGGCGCCGGCCACGGCCGCCGCCAGAACCAGCCTTCGGTGCGAGTGATGTACAAAGTGCTATGGCCCGCGACGATGAGTTTAAGGAACATCATGCTCTGGATCATGCCCGAAGAAAATCCCTGCTCTTGCAGCAGATAGAACAACAGGAATGAGCCGATCAGTCCCGTCACGCCCAAGGTAGTGGACACCGTCAGCAACTCCAGCATGTTCCAGCGCACCGGACGCGGATTCACGGTGGTGTTGTCGTAGGCGATGGCCAGTATGGGCAAGTCGTTGAGCAAGGCCAGCAAGATGATCATCAACGCGGTTATGGGATAGAAGTTAAACACCACGATGGACAGTGTCATGAACAAAATAATACGTATGGTCTCGGCGATGCGGAAAGTGGCGTAACTTTTCATGCGCTCGAAGGTAATGCGCGATTGCTTAAACGCCTCGTTGATGACGCTAAGGCCGGGGGCGGTGAGGATGATGTCCGCCGCGCCGCGCGCCGCATCGGTGGCGTTGGACACGGCAATGCCGCAGTCGGCTTTTTTCAACGCCGGGGCATCGTTAACGCCGTCGCCGGTCATGGCCACGATGTGGCCGCCTTTCTGCAAGGTGTCGACGATGCGGTATTTGTCCTCGGGCACCACTTCGGCAAAGATGTCCACCGACTCGATCATGTCCACAATGGCCGATTCGTGGGTATGGATAAACTCCCGTTCCAGCAGGCGTGTGTCGTACATGGCTTGCACCGATTGCATTACCTGCGAGGCAAACTGCTGTGCGTCCTTGTGCGACACATCGGGTTTTAGCCGCTGGTAAATGGCGCTGGATAAAACTTCCGCCAGCGCCAGCAATTCATTGCTGGCGCTACCGGAGAGTTGTTTGGCGCGCAACGTACGCTGCCGCAATCCCAGCAAGCCGCCGATTTCCCGGGCGATGGCCAGGTTGTCGCCGGTGACCATCTTCACCTCCACGCCGTAATTCTGCATGTCGGTGATGACTTGGCTGGAATCCTCGCGCGGCGGGTCGTAAAGGGGAATCAAACCCAGCAGTTGCAGCGGTGCATCGCCTTGCTTACGGCCCACCGCCAGGGTGCGGTAGCCTTTGCCGGCCAGCGTGTCTACGGTTTCATTAAGTTGTCGGATATCATCATCGCCCAGTTCGCTCATGCCCATCAGCACTTGAGCCGCGCCTTTTATCGCCGTAAAACGTTGCTCGTCTTTTTCGATGTCGGCCTCTGTGCGTTTGCGGATGGGGTCAAAAGGAGTGAAGCTGCGCTGTTGATAGCTCTGCCAGTCGGTGTCCGGGAAATGTACTTTAAGATAGGCATAGATCGGCAGCTCAATGGGATCGTTGTTTTCCTGCTTGGAGGCCAACGCCGCCATCAGGAATAAATCGCGCTCGTCGGCGTCGCCCAGCGTCACTGGCTCGGCCACGTGCATTTGATTTTGGGTGAGCGTGCCGGTTTTATCGGAACAGAACACATCCGCGCCGGCCAGCTCTTCGATGGCGGTGAGCCGCGACACAATGGCCTGACGGCGCGCCAGGTTCATGGCCCCCACGGCCATGGTTACCGACAATACCGCCGGCAGCGCCACCGGGATGGCCGCTACGCTCAACACCAGGGCGAAACGCGCGATCTCCAGCATATTTTCATGTCGGAACAACGATACCATGACAATCAACAACACCAGCGCCACCGTCATGACGATGAGAAAGTCGCCGATGCGGATGACCATCTTCTGAAAGTGGCTGCGCTCCTGCAACGACGCCTTGGCCACCAGATCAACCACTGTGTGGAAGTTGGTATTGGCGGCGGTGTTTACCACCACCGCCAGCATTTCACCTTGCTTGACCACAGTGCTGGCATAGGCCACTTCTTCGGCTTTTTTACTCACCGGTAATGATTCGCCGGTAAGCGCCGATTGATCGATGAGCAAATAATCACCTTCAATCAGTTGTACATCGGCGGGGACGATGTTGCCGATGCGCAGCCGGATCACATCACCGGGCACCAGTTCACGCACCGCAATGGTCTTGAAGGTTCCTTCACGCAACACAATGATTTCCGCGCCCATGCGTTGTTTGAGCGCTTTCAAGGCGTTCAAGGCGCGGTGTTCTTGGAAAAAATCCAGGCCGGCATTGACCAGCAGCATGATAGCGATAATGACGAAGTCGTCCCATTTCTGTACTACGGCCGAGAGAATCGCCGCCACTTCGATCATCCACGGGATAGGCCCCCAGAAGCGGCGGAAGATGCGGTGCCAGAGAGGCTCCTCCAGCGCCTGGATTTCGTTATAGCCATAGCGTTGCCGGCGGTCTTGCACTTCAGCTTCGCTGAGTCCTTTTTGTGTATCCACCTGCAGGATTTGCGCGGTCTGTTGCGCCGATTTGCCAAGATAATCGTCGGTGCGATGCGCATTGTTATTATTGCTGTCGGTGTGTTGCAACATAATAAATCCTTTGTGTTTGACGTTAGCGTTGCCAGAGAATGAGCGCTGTCTCCATAGGCACGGCGGCGGCGCTGTGTCCTGGCACGATACGGGGTACGTAGTGTTCGGCGGGGCGCTCCGTAGACACTTCGCCGCGGTAGAAATAACCGTTGACCGCTCCGGTGATTTCGCTGACCACTTGCATGGTGTGCGATACGCCGTCCAGTCCCGGTTGCAACTCGGCGTACAGTTCCACGCGCACATCCTCGGGGGCCAGGTCGCCGAGATAAACCTGCGCTGTGATAATCCAATGCCCGTCGTTTTCGCGGGTATCCACCGTGCCGAAATGCAGCGTTGGCCAGTGGTGGCGCAGCCGCTCATACCAGGCGTACAATTCGCGGCCCACGTGGCCGTTGTCCGCCGCGCGGTAGTGATAAGCGCTGGCCAGCGGCAAGTATAACTCTTCTATATAATCGCGAGCCATCCGGTTACTGCTGAACTGGGGCGCAAGCCGGGCCATGCTGGTGCGCATGCGCGCCACCCAGTCCTTGGGAATGCCTTGCGGGTCCCTCCGGTAGAACAAAGGAACCACCTCCGCTTCCAACAGTTGGTACAACGACTGGGCGTCCTGCGCGTCCCATTGCGCTTGCCTTTGAACATCGTTGTGTTCTTTGCCGTCCCACGATTTATCATCTCCCAGGGCCCAGCCCACTTCAGGGGCATAGGCCTCGGCCCACCAACCGTCCAATTCTGACAAATTCAGGCCGCCGTTGACCAGCGCTTTCATGCCGCTGGTGCCGCAGGCTTCCCAGGGCCGGCGCGGAGTGTTGATCCATAAGTCCACACCATGCACCAGTTCCTGCGCCAGGCTGATGTCGTAGTCTTCGAGAAACACCGCGTGGTGGCGTACTTCAGGTAGATTTACGAACTCCATCCATTCTTTGATCAACGCCTTGCCTTGCGCGTCGTCAGGATGCGCTTTGCCGGCGATGATTAATTGTAGTGGATGTTCCGGGTGGCTTAGCAATCGTTTCAGCCGTTCGCGGTCGTGCAACAGCAAATTAGGCCGTTTGTATTCGGCGAACCGGCGGGCAAATCCCACGATCAGTACATTGGGGTCCAGCACTTGTTCCGCCTGAGCCACGGTCTGCGGATCGGCGCCGCGCTGCGCCAGTTGCCGTGCCAGCCGTTGGCGGGCGTGCTGGATCAAGTCAAGGCGTTCCTTGGCGCAAAAGGACCAGATGGCTTCATCACCCAACTCTTCAATGGCTTGTTGTAATGCCTCGGTGGTGCCCATCCAGCGGTCGGGCCCGCAGGCGCGGGTCCATAACTGGTCGGCCCAGGCCGAATCCCACGAGGGCACATGCACACCGTTGGTGACATGAGTGACCGGCACTTCGTGGGTAGGCCAGCGCGGATACAAGTCGTTGAAAATCTGGCGGCTCACCTCGCCGTGCAACTGGCTTACCCCGTTAGCCACATGGCAGCCGCGCATGGCCAGATACGCCATGTTGAAGGGCTCGCTGTCATCTTCCGGATGCAGGCGTCCCAGGGCCAGGATGTCACTTAATGACATGCCGACATCGAGTAAATAATTACGGAAGTAGGGAAAGTACTTGGCCATTAATTCGGGGGAAAAGCGGTCGAAGCCTGCCGCCACCGGCGTATGGGTGGTGAACAGATTACCGGCCCGGGTGGTCCACAACGCCTCCCAGAAAGACATGCCGGACTTTTTCATGTAGCTGCGGGCGCGCTCCAGCACGGCGAAAGCGGCATGGCCCTCGTTGAGGTGACAGACGTCGACTTCCATGCCTAACGTCTCCAACAGCCGCCAACCGCCAATGCCCAGCACGATCTCCTGGATCAAACGCATCTCCGGCCCGCCACCATACAGCTTACCGGTAATGCCCCGGTCCGCCGGCGTATTAAGAGGATCATTGCTGTCGAGCAGGTACAAAGTCACCCGGCCCACATTGACCTGCCAAACCCGTAACATCAATTGACGGCCGGGAAAAGACAAGGAGATATGCAGCCAGCCCCCTTGCGGGGACACCATGGGCTGAATTGGCAGTGAAGTGG
>JASFLF010000238.1:0-5873 GCA_050118235.1 Gammaproteobacteria bacterium
CCATTGGCGTCTGTAGTACCGGTCATGCCGCTGGGTGTGGCGGCATATCGCATACCACTTACAGCACTATCGATAAATCGACCTTTCAAATCTGTTTCGGGCGGTGTTGTACCACCATCGCTGCCACCCCCGCAACCTAGCAACAGAAATAAACTGACAATTACAACTACAACAAATATTGATTTGGACCGCATGTTGTTCTCCCCCATACCTAATTCTAGAGACGATACTAACAATTAAGTGAATAGTTTGCGATAAAAGGTTTATGTAACTGATTAAAATGGTAGGATCTGAGTTTGTAAAAATCGGATTCTACCCGGTATTTTAGGTGTTTGGCAATTGTCGCCGGAGGCTTATTTTTTTTCGAATAATTATTTAATTTCCACAAAATGTTCTATCTACGCGAAATCTCAGTGGATTTTACCGGTTATCAATCCTATGGAGGGTAACGGTCTATACGAACCGCGCAGTGATGGGACATCAGCCACCCTTGAGGCGCGTAAGTATACGTACAACTACCGGCGGGGAGGGTAGCATTAGCGCCATCCGCGGGGATGTTTTTCTACACTCCGACGGTTTAATATAAGCGTACACATCATTTCGGTATGTAGATTGATTTCGCGGTAGTAATTGCCGGATTTGACGAAAAGTGCATTTGACTTCCTCTTTTGTCGGCTCTAACAAACCGTTAGCTTGGCATTTGGGATAGCGGATAAAATTCCTCAATTGGTTTGTATAGTGTACGGACACTTACAAAGTAGTCTTCTTGACGCAATCCCATCAAATATAAAAATTCTAATCTATAGCTTGCTTTGTCAACTAAGGTTGACAAACCTGTAATTGTCAACTAAGGTTGACAAATGGCGGACATTAAATCACTTCCATCGGCTGATGATCCTGCCGAGGCGCTTGCGGCGGTTGTGGCTCTGCGCCTGATGGCGGATAAACTGGAAAGAAAGGCGGTAAAGGAAGCAATAGAGCAGGGTTGGACCTGGGCCAAAATTGCCGAAGCACTTGGTGTTACCAGGCAGGCGGCTCATAAGCGCCACTCGAAAACAATCATGAAAAAGGAAGGGTAAGGCAATGCTGTTTTCATTTGTCAGGCGAATTATATTACGTATGAGGGATATTCGCACGGTCAAGGAACTATGCTTGGGCGCGGAGCGCTACGCTCACGAAAATGGAGAAGATGTTCCGGGAGCCGAGCATTTTTTACTAGCCGCGATAGATTTGCCCGATGGTTCAGCCCGGCGGGTCTTTGAACGCATAGGCGCAAATCCGGATGAATTGGGAAATGCCATAAAAAAACAATACAATGAGGCTCTCAAAAGCATTGGTATCGACCCGTCCCGGGTTGACGTTGGTTCGGAAGCGGCATTACCTCGCCGGGTCTTGTATGACTCAAAACCATCGGCGCAGTCCCTAATGAAAGATCTGGTGGAACACAAACGCAAAGATAAGGATGTTCCACTTCTTGGCGCCCATGTGGTTGATGTCGCGGTATCAAAAGAGCAAGGGGTGGTGGGGCGTACACTAAAGGCCATGGAGGTCAGTCAAGCGGCGCTGAAAAACGCGGTCAAAGAGGAGCTTAAAAATTACTCGGTGTAATAGGGATGCGCGGTATCGCTGGAAATGTAAATGTCAAATCAAATTTTGCGAAGTGAACGCATAAATTTGTAGGATGTTCTGCAGGTTGCTCGATAGCTTGGCCGTGTTATCATAGGTATCTCATTGATTTGTGACCATAACGCAAACATGTCTACATTTTGTGGATAAAACCACAAGCATTTTTATATTTTGGGGGGAGAAAGTGTTGAATGATGGCCAAACTATCAAGCCTGATATCTTAGTCGTTATATTGATCTTGTTGTTACTGTTTTGCGCGCCAGCCAGCCTGGCAGCGAAAAAACGCATGCATCGCTTCAATCGCGCAGAACAAGATTGTAGCGTCTGTCATCAGGACGCTAAGCATGTTGGCGTATCCGGCTTGTTCACCAAGGAGTGTGCCGTATGTCACTCTGATACTGACGCTGCATCACACAGTGCACAGTTTGAGCGTGAAGGCAGTCTGGAGAAGCTTGAAAAACCGCAGGATCCCAACGCCGGCATGCAAATGCCGAAGTACTATGATGAAAGCCGCATAGGGGAAAAACCCAACCCCATGGTCCTGGTTCCGGCGGGAGAATTTGTTATGGGCACCAATGACCGGTTACCGGATGAAGGGCCGGAACACAAAGTAACGTTACCGGCCTTTTATATCGACAAATATGAGGTTACCAATCTGCAGTACAAGCAATTCATCGACGCTACCAATCGCAAATCCCCTGAGAATTTCAGAAATAGAACTTTCCCGCAAGGTAAGGTGGATCATCCGGTTACCTATGTCAGTTGGTATGATGCTAACGAATATTGTGAATGGGCCGGAAAGAGACTTCCTTCGGAGCAGGAATGGGAAAAGGCCGCGCGCAGCACGGACGCACGAATATATCCCTGGGGCAATGACTTCGCCATTAGCAGGGCCAATACACCACAACGTTGGACCGTGTTGGAAACAGAAGGCGACACCACACCCGTTGGCGCGTTTCCCACAGGCGTCAGTGCTTATGGAACATATGATATGTCGGGTAATGTGTGGGAATGGACCGCGTCCTGGTATAAACCCCACCCGGGAAATACCAGAATCACGGAAAACTACGGTGAAAAATACAAGGTCCTCAAAGGTGGTTCTTGGTGGGATTGCACGTTTTATAAATGTGGCATCTCCGCGCCGTCTTATAACAGATCGTTTTTTTTGCAATCCACGAAAAACAAGAGTTTTGGTTTTCGGTGCGCGAAAGACGCAAATTGACGTTAACGCGACAGGTTTCATGTGGTGGTTCACCCATATAGCGGGTCGATATAGTAGGGAGGTTAGGTATGGTAAGTAGCGGATTATCTTTTTGTACAGTGAAAAAATTCTCGCACTTTATTGCTGTCTTGTTGCTGTGTTTAGGTTCCATGGCAACCGCGCCGGCGGCGCAAACGCAAAATTCCGACACTCAGAAACCGGCAATTGACGATATGGTTCTGATTCCGGCTGGTGAGTTTATAATGGGTGATGACAGTGTCGAAAAATCCAACAAGGCCGGTGAATTCGGTAACGTTAAGCCTTGGTATCTTGATGAGCACCCGAAGCATACTGTTAAATTGTCCTCGTATTACATCGAGGAGCATGAAGTCACCAATAAACAATACCTGGCCTATATAAGTGCTTCAGATATCGATCCGCCAGACCATTGGTTGACTAGCGGTTATATACTCAGGGCAAAGATGGAGGCATTGAATAGCGTAGGTATAGAAAAGCTACAACAATTGGCGGCGAACGTGTTTAAGATTGATAAAGATACCCGCCGTATGAGCAAGGAAGAATTGTTAAAAGACATTACCGACAAGTTGGAGTATATGGATAATTTGCCCGTTACTTTTGTTAATTGGAAACAAGCTTCCGATTATTGTCAGTGGGTCGGATTGCGTCTGCCTAGTGAAGAAGAGTGGGAGAAAGCGGCGCGCGGCTCAAATGGGCGGCAGTTTCCCTGGGGCAATGAATTTAAAAAACACATGAGCAATACCGGAGCAGAAAAATGGGAAACCGGAGCTGCGCCTGTTGAATCCTACCAGACGGATAAGTCGCCTTACGGAATTTATGATTTAGCCGGCAATGTTTCCGAATGGGTGGCGGACTGGTACCATGCATACCCGGGGTCCGACTACGACAGCGAAGCGTTTGGAGAAAAATTCAAGGTGGCTCGTGGGGCAGGTTGGAGCGGTGGTGCCGGTCACTATGCGCTGCGATTGTTTCAAAGGGGCGCTTATCGTTCCAATTTGCCTCCGGATCAAAAATTTGATGACGTGGGTTTCCGTTGCGCGGCGGATGATACCCCTGCAATACATGCGAGACTCTCGCAAGCTCACTAGCAAAATAAATCAGTATTCGGAGTGGGGAGATTACTAACGGAGGAAAAGGTTATGCAAGTCACCCTCGTACATGTGCGTGTCAAGCCCGATCACATAAATGATTTTATCGATGCCACCCGGATAAATCATGAAGCATCGATACAAGAGATGGGTAATCGGCGCTTCGACATTTTGCAGTCCACGGAAGAGCCCACACGGTTTGTTTTATACGAAGCCTATGCCAGCAGTGAAGACGCCGCCGCCCACAAGCAAACACAACATTATCTTTCATGGCGCGAGACTGTATCCCAGTGGATGGCTGAACCACGTCAGGGTATTCAGTATCACGGTCTGTTTCCGCAAGGGTAAACAGAGCGTTTGATGGCACACAAAATTAAACCTAAAACGAAACATGAAATTAAGCGCTGTCCGCGCTGCCATTTGGAATTCGAATGCAAATCCGGTTCAGTGTTGCTTTGCCAATGTCAAACAATACCCTTAAGCGCTGAGCAACTGGACTACGTTAATGCTAAGTATGAAGATTGTTTATGTGCTTCCTGTCTTGAAGAATTGCGTGCTGAATTCATCAACATTGAGAATGACATAAACCGGCTAACCAAAAAATAATTGTTTTAGCGTTTTCCTGGACGCCAGCCATATTTTGATGGTTTCGTAAATTATGATGGAGGCATAGCTTACGGAAAACCACACCACGATTTCCTCTAAGGGTAGATCGTGCCATGCGCCGATGAAAATGCCCGTCATGGCTCGTTCCTGGAATCCCCACCATTGATACGGCAAGGCAAGCGTCGATTCCCATATCAGGCTGATGAGAACAATGATAAAAAATGTAAAACTGAATGCCCGCCAGTTTATGAATGGTTTAGCGCTTTTATAAAAAGCCATCGAAGGGATTAGCGCGACAATTGCAATGTAAGTGAAGTACCAGGGGAATCCATCACTGCTGTTGGATATTAATTTTTTATAGGCTGTGGCCAGTAGAACCAATCCAAATCCAATAGCCAGCGAAGCCCAGTGAATTTGAAGGACTTTGTCAATCTTTGCCGATTCGACGGTATAGTCCGGAACGTTGTATCTTTCAAACCAGTATTCATCACACCAAACATACAGCAGCAATACTGTGGTGAAACCGGAAATATAAAATATGATTTCCTCGATGGGTAAGGGGCCTCCAAGCGCCGGAAAATAGACTCCCGACACCGCATTGTGGTTTTCAAACACAAAAAATGCATTGCCAAACAGGATATCAAGCACAATACCCGTGGGCGCAAGCAGCGCCAGGCTGTACCAGAACGCCGTTTTCTGAAAAGAGAGTTTTTTAAATCGCCACATCCAGAAAAACAGTGACGCCATAGGGAATAAGAACAAACTGAGACTGATGGTATATCCCGATGGCGTAGGGTTATCGGAGTTTTGTATAACTGTCGCCGGCGTGGTCACCGAGTTTAGTGTCAATGCGACAGGAATTACGAGCATGCAAACAAGATAGGCAACCACCGATGCGGCACGTCGAGATGGATTGTGCATAAGCCAATATTCCCTTTGTTAATAAGCGATGTGGACCAATAAAAGCAATATCCTACCAAATTCATTTGGTAACACTGCTTGTTTGATTTTAGGTAGATCACTATGTACAAGCAAATGAAAATAATAGATTGTTGGGCATTGAATTTAATCAGCGATGTCGTTTTACAACAGGCGGGCTAAATGGTGGTCAGAAATTCTACTGTGAGATGTGATCGTTATCACACAATAAGCAATGTGTATGGCTAAAGCCGCATACAATTCCGGTGAAAACTATTCCCAGTATACCCCGATCATGTTAACCTACTGAAAAATAAACACATATGATCGAGGAAGTTGAATATTATTTGGTCCCATAGATGCATCATCTGGGCTTCACAGGGGATTTTTGGGGT
>JASFLF010000239.1:0-5858 GCA_050118235.1 Gammaproteobacteria bacterium
ATGTAGACCGCGTCAGCGAGGAATTAAAACAGTATTCCCAATTCCAAAAACTGGCAGACCAATTAGCCGAACAACTGGCTAAGCGGTTAGCCCAGTATTTACACGGTGATTTGGTAAAATGGCAGCAGGCACTGGACGCGCTACCTGATATAACACCATCTTCCCTGGACCTAACTGCGTCGGCCATTAAAATTGGCTCCGCCAATGATATCGACGAAGCCGCCCGGCAAAACATCACCCAACAACTGCGCAAGGTTCATCCCTGGCGTAAAGGGCCTTTTGATTTGTTCGGCATCTACATTGATACCGAATGGCGTTCCGACTGGAAGTGGGACCGTATCAAATCCCATTTGAAACCGTTGAAGGACCGGCTGATTCTGGATGTAGGCTGCGGCAATGGCTATTACGGGTGGCGTATGTTAGGGGAGGGTGCTGGATACGTGATTGGTATCGATCCGACTCAAGCCTACATTGTGCAGTTTCAAGCCATGCAAAAATACATTCAAGCGCCCAATATCCAAGTATTGCCTTTGGCTATGGAAGACATGCCGCAGAACATGCAAGCCTTCGACACGGTGTTTTCCATGGGCGTTTTGTATCATCGCAAATCTCCAATCGATCACCTATTGGAACTCAGAGACAGCTTGCGCGACGGTGGCGAATTAGTGCTGGAAACACTCATCATAGAAGGTGACGAGCGTTCGGTGTTGATGCCGCAACGCCGTTACGCGCAAATGCGCAACGTATGGTTTATACCCAGCGTCGCGGCCTTAATGCTGTGGTTAAAGCGCAGCGGTTTTGAAAACATCCGTTGCGTGGATATCACCAAAACCACCACAGCAGAACAGCGTACAACGCCATGGATGACCTACCAGTCTTTAGCGGATTTTTTAGACCCCAGCAATACGGATCTCACCAAGGAAGGATTACCGGCGCCGGTACGCGCTACTGTAATTGCGAAAAAATCCTGATGCCCATTTCCTCCGCAAACATCGATGCCGTTGTGTTTGATCTGGGCAATGTGTTGGTTGAAATCGATTTTAAACGGGTGTTTGCCCGTTGGGCTCAATATGCCCAGTGCCCGCCCGAAAAGATTGCTAAACGCTATGCGCATGATCATCACTACGAAAAACATGAACGAGGGGAAATCGATGCCCGAGAATACTTTGCCGCATTGCGAGAAAGTTTGGGAATTAATATTACCGACGAACAGTTTTTAGAAGGTTGGAATCAAATTTTTGTGGGGGAAGTGCCGAGCATTCGTCACATGATCCGGCGATATGCGGCCTTGTTTCCAATATATGCGTTTTCCAACTCCAACGAAGCGCACAAAACGGTGTGGCTGCCGCGTTATTCCCAACTACTGCAGCCATTTAAAGAAGTGTTTATTTCCTGCCAGATGGGTAAACGCAAGCCCGAATTGGAAGCTTATCTTCATGTCGCCAATGCTATAGATGTGGAACCCGGCCGTATTTTGTTTTTTGACGATTCCCCGCAAAACATCGCAGGTGCACAACTGGCGGGTATGCAGGCAAAGATAGTAGACTCAGCAGCCGATGTGGAGTCCGTGTTGCGGCTATTGCAGGATTAGTGTGTTGCTACAAACCAATAATATCTTCAATACTGTGCTGCGTGGTGAAATCTATAACAGTCTAGTGTTAGTGATATTCAGTTTTATTACCGCTCACCAACAAATACTCATGAGGCACAACTAACCGGCCCTCTTGAATAAAGTCCCTAGCGAAGCGGCCGACTTCATCACGAATTTCATGGCGTTGTCCCACCGGCAACGCGTCGTATTGCATTTTTAAGATATCAGATGCTTCCACCAAGTCCCAATAACTGTCGAAGGATTCAAATTCGTAGTGAATGGTTTTGCGTTCAATATTAAAATTATTGAATCCCGCTTCCACTAAGAAATCCTCCATGACGCCGGGTGGGCCTAATGATGTGATTTTACTCAATGGCGGATAATAATCTTCGGGTACGCGGTTTTTAAACACTTCGTACGTCCAATACATGGTTAACATGGTTTCCGGCGTACTCCACACTGCCAAGCAAAAGCGACCGTCTTTTTTCAAGACTCGGTACATTTCCTTCAGGCCTTCCAGTGAATCGTCAAACAACATAACTCCAAAGCGGCACAGAATTCGGTCGAAGGTTTCATCGGCAAAACTCATATTCTCTGCCGGCATGGTTTGAAAGGAGATATTGCTCAAGCCTTCCTTGTTAACCTTGGATTGCGCCACTTTTGCCATGCCAGAGGCGGCGTCGATACCCAGAATTTTTATTTTGTCTCCCATGCGCCGTGCCAGCGTTAATGCAGGTTCGCCGGTTCCGGAAGCCACATCCAGAATATAATCGCCTGGTTGCGCATCCAAAGACTCCAGCAGAGCACCGCCGGTTGGTTCAATCTGCGGTAACCACATGTCGAATTTTTCTGCAATTTTGTCCCAGTCGGGTTGGTTGCTTTCGGCGCCCATAGTCACTCCTGATCGGTTTAAGCTGAGTTGGCTATTTTCCAGTTTTTATACCGTTAAAACAATAAAAAACCCCTGATCGGAATTTGATCAGGGGTTTGTATTGGTGGAGGCGGCGGGAATCGAACCCGCGTCCGCAAATCCTCTGCCATTGGCTCTACATGCTTATTCCGTCATTTGATTTAACCGTTTGCTGCCCGACGGGCAGGGATCACAAACGGCGATTCCGGTTAAAGTTTAACGAATCCACCCCGGACGTGTTTCATCGCGATCTTGTATTAGTCGACCCCAGTTATCTGAGCGTACAAGCACGCATCAGGCTGAGGGCACTACGCTGGTTTTTAAGCAGCTAGTGCGTAGTTGTCGTCGTTGGCAACTATGAAGTTTGCAGCTGGATTTACGAGGTCATCTGCGCCTCGGCATGCACCTCAGGTTTCGCGACCCACGTCGAAGCCAAGTCGCCCCCTAAAGTAAATAATAAGACAGTTTATGACAATTAAAGTTTCTTTACCACAAAAAGGGTATTTTCCGCTCAGCGTAGCCTGTCAACCGGAACGCAATAAACGTTGTTTTTGCCGTTGCCAATCCCGGTCTTTCTCGGTAGCTCGTTTATCATGCATGGCTTTACCTTTGGCGAGACCAATTTCGAGTTTTGCCCGGCCGTGCTTCCAATACATGGCGAGCGGCACCAAGGTATAACCTTTGCGTTCCACGGCGCCGATAAGCCGGTCGATTTCCCGCCCGTGTAGCAACAACTTGCGGGTGCGGGTGGGGTCGGGCGTGAAGTGGGTGGAGACCGTGGGCAGGGGAGTAATATGTGCACCAGTGATCCACGCTTCACCATTTTTAATAAACACGTGACTGTCACGCAGTTGTACCCTGCCATCTCTCAGGCTTTTCACTTCCCAGCCTTCCAGAACCAGTCCGGCTTCGAATTTTTCTTCGATGAAATAATCGTGGCGGGCTTTTTTATTTAAAGCGATGGTATTGCTGCTGACTTTGGGTTTCTTTTTTGCCATGGCGCGCATTATAACTGAATCGCTAATAGATTTGCCCGTAGTGTTGTGCCCAACTGGGAATTCAAAGAAAATGTACCTAAACAACTAAACTTCTTATAGCAAAACTAAGGAATCACGATGTCAATACCCGCAAAATCCATTCACGGCGAATGGTCCAATCGTTGGATTTTTATTTTAGCAGCCACCGGTTCCGCCGTAGGACTGGGCAATATCTGGAAATTTCCCTATATCACGGGTGAAAACGGCGGCGGCGCGTTCGTTTTGGTGTATTTGTTGTGTATTGCCGCCATTGGCATTCCCATTATGATGGCGGAAGTGCTGTTGGGGCGGCGTGGCCGTCAAAGCCCTATCAACACCATGCGCGATTTGGCACAGGCCGAAGGGGTCAATCCACATTGGAAATTTCTGGGGTGGAGCGGTGTCGTAGCGGGATTTTTAATTTTGTCTTATTACAGCGTCATTGCCGGCTGGGCATTAGCGTATATCTTAAAAGCGGTATCCGGAGAGTTTACTGGTCAATCGGCAGAACAAGTGGGTGCTTTGTTCGATAACTTTGTTGCCAATCCCGGAGAACTTATGTTTTGGCATTCAATGTTTATGGTAATGACCATGTTAGTGGTGGCCCGCGGTGTTAAAAAAGGATTGGAAGCTGCGATTCGCTGGTTGATGCCGGCATTGTTTTTACTACTCATTATTATGGTTGGTTATGCCATCAATACCGGTGCGTTTAATCAAGGTATCGCATTTTTATTCGAACCGAATTTTTCGCAATTGTCTTGGAATGGAGTATTAATTGCTATGGGCCATGCCTTTTTTACACTCAGTCTGGGTATGGGGGCGATCATGATTTATGGTTCTTATATGCCCCACGACGCGTCTATTGCAAAAACCTCTATCACTGTCGCGGCGGCCGACACTTTAGTGGCATTGTTAGCCGGTATGGCGATTTTCCCCATCGTATTTGCCAATAATCTGGAAGCAGGAGCCGGTCCCGGGCTAGTCTTTGTGACACTGCCTATTGCCTTTGGACAAATGCCAGGTGGGTTGTTTTTCGGTACGGTGTTTTTCGTATTGCTGACATTTGCTGCATGGTCTTCCGCGATTTCCCTGATAGAACCCGCCGTGGCCTGGTTGGTGGAAACGCGCAATTGGAGTCGAATCAAAGCCAGCGTTCTGGCGGGAATCGTGACTTGGCTGGTGGGTGTGGGTACGGTGTTGTCTTTTAACCAATGGAAAGACATAACAGTGCGAGACAAAACGTTTTTTGACCTGTTGGATTATTTGACCGCCAACATTATGCTACCGCTTGGTGGTTTGTTTATAGCGATTTTTGTGGCGTGGGTATTGAGCCGCAGATCCGCATTGGACGAACTCAATATGGGAGACCATGCGGGATTTCAAACTTGGTATATTCTGGTGAGGTTTATTGCGCCACTTGCCGTGATTATTGTCTTTTTAAAAGCCGTAGGAATCATTTAATATTTATCGGAGTAGCAATGCCTGTCATCAATAAAAGCGCTTTGGTGGAATTCAAACCTCACGAGATGTTTAACATCGTCGACGATGTCGATAGCTATTCAAATTTTCTACCCTGGTGCGGATCATCGACTGTACTCAGCCGCAGCGAGGATGAAGTTAAAGCAACTATTGAAATTTCCCATAGCGGTATTAGAAAATCGTTTACCACTTTGAACCGATTGCAACCGGGAAAAATCATCGAAGTGCAACTCATAGACGGCCCTTTCAAACATTTACACGGCTTTTGGCGATTTGAGGCACTTGGCGACAAGGGCTGCAAGGTGACTTTGGATCTGGAATACGAGTTTTCCAATAAATTACTGGGATTGGCGATCGGGCCTGTGTTTTCGCAAATTGCCAACACGTTTGTGGACGTATTTTGTAAACGGGCGGAAAGTATTTATGGATCATAGCGGGAAGGTCATCCGGGTTGAAGTGGCTTATGCCAAACCGGAGGTGCAAGTCATCATTCCCTTGGATGTGGCCGAAGGCATCACTCTGGAAGAGGCCATTGAACAATCCGGAATATTGCGCCAGTTTCCGGAAATCGATTTGAATCGAAACAAAGTGGGGATATTCGGTAAAATTTCCAAAAAGGATCAAGTGTTGCGGGAGCATGATCGTGTGGAAATCTACCGCCCATTGATTGCAGACCCGAAGGAAGTCCGCAAACAACGCGCCAAGGAGGGTAAGGCAATGAAAAAGGGCGGCTGATTTAAACTAGTGTAGTGTTTCATATAAACCGCACATTTAGACGAGATAGACTTGAGGTGGGTCTTACAGATTCTATCTGGCCCTACGGGAAGCCACTCAAAGCACGATTGCCGCGTCGCCTAAAGCG
>JASFLF010000240.1:0-5849 GCA_050118235.1 Gammaproteobacteria bacterium
AACAACCATTAACCTAAAAGGAGACTACTTATGGGCGGAGGTATGGGAGGCGGCGGTATGGGCGGCGGCGGTATGGGCGGCGGCGGCGGCGGTATGGGCGGCGGCGGCGGCGGTATGGGCGGCGGCATGGGCGGTATGGGCGGCCACGGTGGTGGCGGCGGCGCACCTGCTCCAGGACCTGCTCCAGCACCAACACCAGCACCTGCTCCAGCGCCAGCACCTTAAGTCTAGCGTTGTAGCTAAGCAAAAATGCAAAAGGCCATCACAGTTGTGATGGCCTTTTGTCGTATATAAATTATCAATTTTCAAACATAAACTGCTATTCACGACGCGATATCTGCCAGTTCACGGCCGCCTTGTAATCCTCATGGTGTATCATGAGTTCTTCATGGGTGCCCGAGGTGATCGAACCATTACCGTTGAAATACAATATTCGATCCACAGTGCGAATGGATGAATACCGATGCGCAATCAACAGCGTCGTGCGGTTTTTTCGCAGCAACTGTAGTGCTTCGACGATCATACGCTCAGAATGACTGTCCAATGCGGACGACGCCTCGTCAAAAATCAAAATCGGTGAATCGCGCAGAAACGCCTGCGCAATCGCAAGGCGTTGCTTCTGCCCCACGGACAAACTGACGCCATCCGTTCCTATAGCGGTGTCCAAGCCGTGTTCCAAGGTTTCGATAAACTCCCAGGAGTAGCTCGATTTACACGCAGCGATCAGCTGTTCGGCAGTAGCATCCGGCCTGGCCAATAAAAGATTCTCTTTGATGGAACCATTGATGACAAAAGGCTCTTGCCAGACAATGGATATTTGTTTTCGTAATGAAGCCAACGACACGCTTCTGACGTCGGTGCCATCAATGCATATGGAGCCATTTAGAGGGTCGTAAAATCGCATCAGCAAGGCGGCGAAAGTGGATTTACCCGATCCACTGGCCCCTACCAACGCCACGGACTCACCGGGCGCTATATTCGCATTCAAATTGGAAAATACCGGTTTTTCACTGAGGGGGTAAGAAAAGGAAACATTGCTAAACGCAATGTCGCCGTGTTCTATTTGGATATCCGGTGTCTTGTCGTTTTCCTGAACATTTCCTGGCATGCTCATAACCTCCATCACGCGCTCTGCGGCCGCGCGACTGGCTTGAAGTTGAATAGGATATTGAGCGATGCTGCGAACCGGACCGGTTAAATTGCGGATATAGACTAAAAAACTCACCAGCACCCCAATGGTCAGCTGACCCGATTGGATGCTGGAGATTCCGCTGTAAATCACCACTACACCGGCGAAATAAACCAGGAAGGTAAAGAACGCATTATAGACTATGTGGATCTTTCTCACTTTTAATGCCCATTCACGGGCCACATCGAATTGATTGCGATGTTTTTCACGCATCACATTTTCACTGGTAAATGAACTGATTCCTTTGAGGTTGGCCAACGTTTGTTCTTCAATAGTAACCAATTTCGCTCGCTCACGTACGAAATGCCGCGAGGCTCTACCGGTTTTCGGTGCCACAAACCGCTGCGATAGAAAAAACAAAGGCGCCAAGGTCAACGTGATTAGCGCCAACTGCCAGTCAATCCAGAACAACATGGAAACGTATATGGCAAGCACAATGCTGTTAGCAAACAAATTAAGCGGCACATTGACCACGAATGTCAACACACGGTCAACGTCACCGGTCAACCGCGCAATCAAGTCTCCTTTGCTGAATTTGGAAAAAACCGGATAGGATATGCGCATGACCTGCATTAACAATTGCCCACGGACGCGGTCCACAAAGCGCAATGTCACTCGCTGAAAGTTGTAGGCGTACACAAACCTAAGCAATTGGTTGAATAACACGATCCCCGCAATCATAAACAACGTGCGGTTAAGATGGGAAAATTCACCGGCGGTGATTTGTGAAATTGCGACCCCAAGCATCCAAATTAAAAACGCGTTGGCTGCCGTAGTGATGATACTAAGAGTTCCTAATAAGTATAAATAAATACGCTCTTCTTTTATGTATGGCGCAAAATATTTGATAATTGCGCGCTGCCATTGCAGAAACTGCTTCTTTTTTAATTTCATTCCAACCTTATTTACGGTTACGACCGCATGCAATTAACCTAGAACAACTGTTATGATTTTTTGATTTTTTTCCTGGCTGCTCGCAACCGGTATTTGATTGTCCAGCCGACGCGCTCCAACCACATGTCAACGTTACCCCAAAACCATTCCTGAAAACGTCCGTGCCATGGCCGTCTTATCCAGCGTTCAAACAGAAATTCTTCACTCTCCAGGATGTCCTTTTGTAGTAAGCTGTGCACATCTTCTGCAAATCCAGTATCTTCGACTTCTTGATTGCCCTCCAAATTCCAGCGCAGATTCCAGCGGTCCACATTACTGGAGCCAATTGAGACCCAATTATCACACAGCAAGACTTTAGCGTGTAAAAAACGCGGCTGGTACTCGAATATCCGCACCCCCGCTCGTAGCAACCGGCCATAGTAGCGACGTCCGGCATGGCGCACACCGGGGTGGTCTGTGTGCGCGCCCGGCAACAACAATCGCACGTCCACTTTGTGACGTGCGGCGTAACGCAACGCTCGGCGCAACTTCCACGAAGGCACGAAATACGCCGTCGCCATCCACACCCGGCGTTCGGCTGTGTGAATGCGTTTTACAAACGACCGTTGGATTTCCGGCGAACCGAATTTACCACTGACCGCCACATGACCCGCTTGTGATCCGGCAGCTGGAAAAGCCGCTTGAGGCGGTAGTTCCAGAGGTTGGGTAGCCCACTGATCCCAGGTTTTTTTAAACACTTCGCACCAATCGAGCACATTGGGCCCCATTGTTTTTATCATCACTTCGTGCCACGCAGAGTGGCCGCGGGTTTTCGAATCGAATTCATCGGTTATACCAACCCCACCCACAAATGCTTCCTGGAAATCGCGGATCAACAGCTTACGGTGGTCTCGGAACAAATTGCGCCGTAACTCGCCGTAATGCAATGGATTATAAAAGCAAAGTTGCACTCCTGCTTGAACTAGTCGCGCCCGGTCTTTTTTCCAAAGCCTTCTTGCGCCGAAATCGTCTAACAATATATAGACTGCCACACCGCGGATTACGGCTTTGACTAATGCATCGATAAACTGATTGGCGACCGTCCCCGATTCAAACAAATACATTTCAAGAAGCAAGAACTGATTACTTTCGTGGATGGATTCCAGCATGGCTGGGAAAAACCGCTCGCCGTCCACCAACAACTCAAATCGATTCGCATCTCGCCAAGGGAAATTGAATATGATATTTTTAGCCATGCATTTATGCGATAAAAACGTAACAATACTCAATACTATTTAAAATTCAATTTCAAAGTTCAGTTTTATAATTTAATTTCAAAGTTCAACCATGCCATTGATTACCCACCATATTGCTTGCCATCAGCGACCACATTCCCGCTTACACACACATGAGCAGTAGTCTTTCTTTCGACACCAGCTATGAAACGTTTCACGAATCAGTGATACAAGCTTCATTTACTCGGCTTATTTTAGTCGACATATGGGCCGACTGGTGTGCTCCTTGTCTTGTGTTAGCGCCGGTATTGGACCTGGCGCTAAAGGATTATGGCGGCACTATCGCGTTAGCCAAATTGGATGTGGACCAAGGCGAAAATATGAAAATTGCCGGTCGATACAAAGTGCGCGGATTTCCCACTGTCATCGCATTCTTCCAAGGAGAGGAAAAAGCCCGGTTTCATGGTGCTAAATCCAAAACAGAGGTTAGATCCTTTATCGAGTCACTCATGAGCGATATTAATCGCAATCGCTAACAAAGCCAAAATTCGTCGTCGATCGGCGACATTGCTGCACGTGATCGAATTATGTTTGAGTTTTTCTCATTTGAGTAATATCATCAAGCACTATTTATAAATCACTAAATATACTCACTAATGATATCTAATTGATATATAAAGCATTAGGTAGCGCTTTAGTTTCTGCATTAGTCACCATGCACATCAAGAGGTCGGGGGGCATCGCATGGCTTTATTTCAACGCAAAGATACGGATTTTTCTCAACAAAACACTGCCAGCCAGAATAGTTCCAACAAGGGCTCGGCGGATTCGCACAAAAAAGCCTCCGGTTCGCAAAGCGGCAACTCAGCAGAGTTTGCAATTGGCGATTTAATAAAACTGTTGCATTCTCTTCCACAGCAAAATTTCGATGCCGAGATTTCCGCAGTGGTTCGCACTATCGCTTCTTTTGACATCAACATTCAAAATCTAATCGACGACATAAACCACCAAGAAACGCTCGCCAAAAAGCGTATGAAAGTGCTGGAGTTGGAAATTGAATTGTTTAAGGCGAAAATTAAAAACCGGCAAAAAGAAATGGATTTACTGCAAATTGGTGCCGCTGAATTATCAAAATCCAAGGACTGTCTGGCGAAAGGCCTAAAACGCATCGGCGAAGAAAATAATACCTTTACCCAGCGAGTTAATAAAAAACGTGCGGCCAGATTGAAGAAAATACCCGAGCTGGATAATCCCATGCCCATCACTGAAAAAATCAAAATCGCCGCGTCCAAAGAGATTGACCACATCAACAAACAAAGCAAAATAAAATCCCTCAGGAATAAATTTAAAAAGCGGTTTGCGCGAGGTTAGCGGCTAAGTGGTGGCATTGTTCCGCCGTCACATTTCTACCACCGCTAAATAGCAGTCTTAAGTTGATCCACTAGGGAATAGTAAAGAGCGGAATTCATTTTTATAGCCCCACTTGATTGCTGCGGCGCTGTTTTCTTATTATCACACGATGCATTCTCATCTGAACTCGCAACAACTGGTGTTGCGCCGTGACTCGGCAACCGGTTTCGCCAAAGTCGGTTGGGCGGTGGATCTACCCATAGGCCGGTTTATCCACGTCGAACTCATCGGGGAATCTGCCAGTTGCGGCCCCATCTCTCAAAACAGTCCGCTTTTTGACCAATTTCGCCAAGCCTGCCGGCGCGCCAAGACAATAAATCAACCATTAATCACGGCACAACAGTGCAGCTTACGGGCTAAGGGCTGCGTGGCGGTACCGCTGAATTTGAATGACGCCGACGCTGTCACTGACCCGGACGAATTCGGTATTTTTCACGAAGCCGCCATGACGGCCTTGTTTCGATTGACAGCCAATTTCACTACGGTATGGGCGGTAGTAAATGAACAAACCATTTCGCAATTACACTCCTGCCGTCCTCCAAAAGCCATGGAAGAATTAGAATACCAAGTATGGAAACAGTACATTTTGAACCAACTTGCTCAATATCCGGGGCAAATTACTGCCGGTAAATTAATCGTGCAGGAATCCGGCTTGTGGTTTTGCCCCCGGCAATAAGTGCCCCAAGTTATTTCATTACTTTCATACTTGCGTGCAACTTACTAATTTTTAAAAATTTAACACTATTGGCCGGCAATATGGAATAGCCTGTCAGCCACGCGATCAGTCCCATTTCTTGCATATCTAGGAACAAATACTGCAAACTGTTGTTATAACATTGGTTGTCGGGCTTTTTTCGCGATCTTTACCGACCCTACAGTTCAGTAAATAAAACGCTTGTGGGGTCGCTAATAGGTTAAATGTTTGATGCAATCTGTCGAAACCAGATAAAAATTTTTTAAAATAACAAAACCTTGTGGAATTTTTGTTAGGATAGGCGTTAAAACGAACCAGCACCCCAAACTTGTTCAAATTTCGACCAGAGCAAAATCTGGCAAAAGAAACACAATAAACCGGTTTTATCGAGGAACATATTTTTGCTAAGAACGGCAGTTGACCGAAAAACACTGGCATGGATTAAAGA
>JASFLF010000241.1:0-5837 GCA_050118235.1 Gammaproteobacteria bacterium
GTGGTTCGTGGTTCGTGGTTCGTGGTTCGTGGTTCGTGGTTCGTGGTTCGTGGTTCGTGGTTCGTGGTTCGTGGTTCGTGGTTCGTGGTTCGTGGTTCGTGGTTCGTGGTTCGTGGTTCGTGGTTCGTGGTTCGGCAATAGGATAAATTGGAACGTGCAGAACGCTAAGAATATTTTGTTTATTTTCTTCGTGTCTTTCGTGTCTTTCGTGACTTCGTGGTTATTTTTGTTTCCAACACTTCGATTGTTGGCGGGCCCTGCGATGCTAACCACCAACCACGAACAACCAACCACTAACCACCAAGAATCGTTTCACCCTGCATGAGACTGTCTATGGTTTCGCGTTGGCGGATGATGTGGTATTGATCGCCGTCCACCATGACTTCGGCCGCCCGCGGCCGGCTGTTGTAGTTGGAACTCATGGTAAAGCCGTAGGCTCCCGCCGAACAGACGGCCAGTAAGTCGCCTTGTTGAATATTGAGATTGCGGTCTTTGCCGAGAAAATCGCCGGTTTCGCAGATGGGCCCCACAATGTCGTACATTTTAAAGCCGTTGCTGCTGCGTTTTTCCACCGGGACGATGTCTTGCCAGGCGCTGTATAAGGCGGGCCTGATTAAGTCGTTCATGGCCGCATCCACGATGGCAAAGTTTTTATCCTCGCCGGTTTTGAGATATTGCACTTCGGTTAACAATATACCGGCGTTACCCACGATGGCACGACCGGGTTCGATGAGAATTTTTAAATCCCGCGCTTTGAGTTCGCTTAACACGGCGTCGGCGTATTCCTGCGGCGAGGGCGGGGTTTCGCTGTTATAGGTAATGCCCAATCCGCCGCCTACGTCGATGTGTCGCAAGGTTATGCCCGCTTCGGCCAACTGATCGATAAGCACTAGCATGCGTTTTAAAGCATCGACGAACGGCGACAATTCACTCAGCTGAGAGCCGATATGGCAGTCGACACCGGCGATTTCGATATTGCTGAGCTGAGCCGCTTGCCGGTAAACATCCAGTGCCTGGGAGAAATCGATACCGAATTTATTTTGCTTTAGCCCTGTGGAAATATAGGGATGGGTTTTGGCGTCCACGTCGGGATTGACTCGGATGGACACAGGTGCGGTTTTGCCCATGGCGGTGGCCACGTCGTTTAAACGGTTCAACTCAGGCAAAGATTCCACATTGAAACAATGAATACCGACTTCCAAGGCCCGTTGCATTTCCGCTTCGGTTTTTCCCACGCCGGAAAATACCACTTTGGCCGGATCACCGCCGGCGCGGATGACTCGCTCTAATTCACCTTGCGACACAATGTCGAAACCCGAACCCAGGCGGGCGAATAAATTTAATATTGCCAATGAGGAGTTGGCTTTGACGGCATAACACACCAGGTGCTCATGGTTTTGCAATACATCGTCGAACGCATGCCAGTGGCGTTCCAAGGTGGCGCGGGAATAAACGTAACACGGTGTGCCGACTTGCTGGGCGATGCTGCGCAAGTCCAATTGTTCGGCAAATAAGATGTCATTTTTATATTCGAAATAATTCATAGACAAACCACTGGTGAAGGAAAATAATCAACGCTCCTCAACGTTAGGCGCTTGAGTAGACTCTTTTTTTTCGTTATTTGTTTTTTCGTTATCCGGTTTTGTGTTTTCAGATTTCACATTTTCTGGTAAATACAAATCACCTTTTCGACCACAGCCAGCCAATACCAGGACGATGATTACCGCGCCTAGGCAATAAGTGGAAATTGTGATTCGCTTTTTACTCATATTCGGTTCCGGATGTGTAGAGCCGTGCAGTATACTAAATCGCTTTCCGCGGTGCTAAACATAGTTTTATTCTTTAGGATACAGCGGATCGCGGTTTTTAAGGAAAAACACAATATTTTTAAGGGGTTAATAGCACATGAGTTTATTGCCAGCAGAAGTAGTTCAGACCAATTCTTCGCCCACCGCTGCCGTGATTTGGTTGCATGGTTTGGGGGCTGATGGCCATGATTTTGCTCCCATTGTGCCACAGCTAGCGTTACCGGAGAATTTGGGCGTTCGATTTATATTCCCCCATGCCCCGGTAAAACCGGTGACCATTAACAATGGCTATGTCATGCCGGCGTGGTATGACGTGGTGAGTATTGATTTACGCCAAGGGCAAGACCGCGACGGCATTGTCGAATCCCAACAACGCCTGGTGCAGTTGATTGAAAACGAAATTTCCCAAGGCATAAGCGCGGCGCGCATTGTGTTGGCGGGGTTCTCTCAAGGGGGCGCGGTTGCGCTGTTTACGGGATTACGCTTTGCGCAGCGACTGGGCGGCATTATGGCGTTGTCCACTTATGTGCCATTGGCGGACAGCACCGACGCCGAACGCTCCGATGCCAACCGGGACATTCCCATTATGATGGCGCACGGCGAGTACGATCAAACTATTCCCATGCAGGCCGGTGTGGAGTCGAAAGACTTTTTGGGCCAGCTGGGCTATGAAGTCAGCTGGCACACCTATCCTATGGAGCACAGCGTGTGTGGTGAGGAAGTCGCGGATATTAGCAAGTGGTTGTCGCGCGTTTTACAGGAATAGAGCTTACTAAATTCACCACGAAGAACACGAAGAACACGAAGAGAAAAGACTTGAGTTCGAATTGTGCTTGTTCAATAAATCTTCGTGTACTTCGTGGTTAAAATTATTGCCTCGCCTCCTACCTTACTACAAACTCTGTAGTTCCTTGTTCAAAGCCTCTTCAATTCGCTTCTTGTAGTTTAAAAATTCGATAATTTGCACTTTGCTCGCGGCACGATTGCCCAACAAGTTGGGCGCCAGATCCAGGTCAGTGATGTATATAGGATATTTTTCCCCGCTGGCACGACGTCTGTACACGTATTTGGCTACTTCGCGGAATAAAGTTTTGCCGTAGTCGAAAGATGAAAACTCCTGATCTTCGCAATATACGGTAAATACGGGTTTTTGATCCACCAGGTTGGCGATCACCTGGACGTGAAAATAACTTTTGCGCAATTTGCTCTGGTCTATATATTTGCGTTCGTAGCGGCACTTGCCTTTGGGCAGACTGGTTACCCGGCAATAGTCGATATCTTGAAAATGCGGCGCGCCGACATCATCGTCCGACAATACATTTTGACGATTGGCCACGTTGCTGAAAAACAAAATGAATTGATTTAACAAGGCATGGTCGTCGTGAAACGGCAAACTTTGGTGGAATACCGAGCCGTACTCGTCCAGCACGAAAATATCGGCATTGCCACCCACTGTTTCGTAAAACAACTGGATTTTGTCGGGTTTGTTTTTTTGTAATACCTGCGGCAATATAGATTGCAGCAAAGCGAAGCGGTCGGTTTTTATAGGAATATATTCGGGTTGCGGCTGCGATAAAAAGTGATACAACTCCGCCTGCGAATCGACCTGCTTATAAACGAAGTTATCATGCTCCACGTACAATATGTAGTAGCTTTTTTGCACCTCGAATATATAGCGTAATTTGCTCAGCTCGCCGCGACGAAAAAAACTCTGCGCCACGTCATTGAACAATTGTTCAATGCGTTTAGCGACGGCTGTGCTGTGCGAGGAACAAAAACTGTACGAAGGCAAAGTAAAACTGTGCGCGGCGGGCGAATTCAAGTGCCATCGCAGGTACTGACATAGACAATCCAACAAGCCTTGCACTTGCGAATGACGGTAGATGAATACTTCTTGCCAGCTGGTAACCAACAACAAATCAAAAGATAAAGCCAGGTTAAAAGAAAACCCGGAGTAATTGAGCACATCGGTTTTGTCGGAAACGATGTCCGTGCCCCGCCGGCTGTGCATGGGCATTGGGTCCAGTCCCACATTGGTAAACACACAGCCGCTGACGATTTTCGGCGACTGAGCGAAGTCATCGATTTGCCGCCCCGGCACCCGGCCGGTGGGATAGAGATTCTCAAGCGCCGCGAGCACGGATTTGACTTCTTTCACCGTGAGGATTCCGGTCTTGTTGTCAACGGATAACACCGTGCGCGCATTGATCAAGCGGTTGAAATGACACCAGGCAATTAACTCGGCAATACTTTGGCTGCGTTTTAAGGAGGATTGCTGAACTTCTTTGCGATTGTTTTTAATGATCTCAAATTCGATGATCAAGCTCCAGCTTTCCTCCCCGTCCTTGCCGACCGATTGCGCAAAGGTGAGCTTTTGTTCCGCCACGTTGGTGGATACGCCGCGGTTGACCAACTCGATTTTTCCCGCTTTGCGCTCAAATGCCGCATAGAGTTTTCTGCCGAGAATATTCAGGTCCCTCTGACTGATGCGGGATATGCTGCTGGTGTTCTCGCGAGCGAAGTTGGACAAGAACAGATAGCTGTTCGTTAACTCGTCCACTAAAATTTTGCGTTCGTGCAAAACCTTGCGGATTTTCCACTCATCCCGCGCATCCAGCATGGCAAGTTGTTCATCGCCCCATTCCCATTTCACCACCATGGCCCACAACATGTCACGGCGCCAATTGTCTTTTTGTTTTTCCGCCTTGCTCAACGGGACGTTGACTTTGAAATAAAAACAGCGGCGCACCAGTTCCAGACGCTTTTGCGAGCCTTGTTGCAGTAGGTACTGTTCCAGTCGATTCATCAAAATTGCATAGGGATCGAGCCGGTTGAGATCGATCACCCCTTCGTACACTATACGTTTGAAATGACTGCTTAACAGATCGATATTGGGGTAAGCGCTGGCATAGGTTTCCATCAACAGTATTTTGAGCACTGACTTGTACGGCGAATCGATGCCTTTGTAGACTTGCCACAGCGCCGCGCCGAAAAACTCTTCAGCGGGTATGCTGGCCAGACCGCCGAAATCGATCACCTCGCTGGGCGGAATAAACCGTTTGTGCAGCAAGTCGCGCACAAACTCATCGTAGTTATGTTCCTGCTCCGGCGGCACTAACCACCATACCGGATAGCACCCGGCCAGTAACAAGCCGGTGCGGTAGAATTCTTCCAGTAACAAATGGTGTTGGGTGGTGCCGCTGCTTTCGCTGCTCAACTCATGGACTTCGCCTTTTTTAAACTTCTCGGCGTTCATGAGGAAGAAATGCACTTCCAAGCCGAGGTCGTTGGACCATTCTACTATTTTATTGCATTTGAGTTTCAGTTCGTCCAAGGCATCGTCTTTGATGTCCGGGTTGTGACATATCCAGATATCGAAATCGCTTTTTTCCGATTGGGCAATGGTGCCGACACTGCCCATGATAAAAATTGATTGGATTTCGTAAGTGCGTAAGGCTCGGCGCTTATAGGTAAAACTTTTACTGATTTGATTGACAGCATCCACGCCTTTTTTGGTGGGCGTGTATTGGGAGACGCCCGCCGGGGTATTTTTTGACACATAACCCGGCAACATGGCGTGATTGATGTGAAAAAAAATCGGCAGCACGTCCAGGAAATCCCGCTGCTTCCAGCGCAAGGCATTTTGGGTGCGCCGCAATCGTTCCCGGTTGATGTCCAGAAAGCGTTTTTTAATGGTTTTTATGTCGAGGTCCATTGAGCGTGTTTAAGCTGGCGATACTGTTGTTTTTAATCCCTGTGGTGCGTGGAAAGCGCTATCGGGGCGCCGGAAGTCCCAAGCCCACTGGATAAAACATCGACCAATTCACAGAATTATTGAGCTTTCCGCTTAACCCGCAGGCATGAAAAATGCTCAAACACGGCTATACTGAATGAATGCAATGCGGTATAAATATCACTTTATAAAACAGACAGTTAAAATACACAGCTCATTAGCGGCGTCGGCTTACAAGCCGGGCGCGGCAAGCGTCAGTTGGAGTACGACTTATGGACAATAAGCAGCCAATTTTA
>JASFLF010000242.1:0-5829 GCA_050118235.1 Gammaproteobacteria bacterium
TGACCTTTTCCAAGATAAGGTTCCCGTTGGGATCCAAATGGCATTCCCATTGAGTGGCCAAAAAAGTTGTGGAAACAGTCTCTGTGATTAACGCAGGCCCATGGATGGTTTGATCTTGCGACAAACTATCCCGCGAAAAAATTCTGACGGGCTCAGTGATTCCCGGCAGCGAAACGGTCTGTACGGCCGCGAATTGGCTATTAATATTTTTGACCTGCGGCGGATTGAGCTGGATGTGGGGTTGTATACCGGTAAGTTTCACTCTGACGGTGACCAGTTCCAACGGTTGAGCCAGTTGGTGGCCGTAACGCTGTTCGTGCAGTTGGTGAAACGCGTCTGCGCTGCGATTTTTGTCTTGCCAGGATATGTTAAGCGCATAAGATTGGCCACGATAACGTAAATCCACGCTACGTAAACTTTTAATATCCGCAGCGGCAACGCCCTCTTGGCACAATGCATCACCGCCGCTTTGCTCCAATTCCTGAAATAGCGCTTTCAACTCCTGTTGCTCGATGCGCGCGAGTTCAACATTAATAGTGCGCGACAAGTGTCTTGCTCGGGGCGCCGCTAACATGCCCAGCGCCGACAATACCCCGGCGTGCACGGGCACTATGGCTTGTGTCATGCCCATAGCTTCCGCCAAGGCACACACGTGCAGCCCACCGGCGCCGCCAAAACACGTTAACGTCAGCTGCCGCGGGTCTATGCCTTTTTGCACCGACATCACCCGCAATGCTCGCGCCATGTGTTCGTTGACGATATTGATTATGCCCGCGGCGGTTTGCACAACATCCATATTAAGTTGCTTGGCGAGTACCTCTACAGCATGAACCGATGCCGCAGTATCCAAACGCATGTTGCCACCCAGAAACCGGTCCGGCCGCAACCGGCCCAACACTACGTTGGCGTCGGTTACAGTGGCTTGCCGGCCGCCTTTGCCGTAACACGCCGGCCCGGGATCGGCACCGGCCGATTGCGGCCCCACTTGCAATAAACCGCCGGCGTCCACGCTGGCAATGGAGCCGCCACCGGCGCCTATGGTATGCATGTCCACCATGGGGATAGCGACGGGGTAGTCGCCAATACGCCCCTCACTGGTCAATACTATATCTCCATCGATCAAGGCGACATCTGTGGACGTGCCACCCATATCGAAACTCAACAAGCGCTTCCGGCCTGCCAGTTCGCCTACGTATTTGGCACCGGCCAAGCCGCCGGCCGGGCCGGACAATAACAATTGCACGGCTTGTTCGCCGGCTTGACTGGCGTCTATGGTGCCACCGTAACTTTGCATTACCGAAACCTGGATCTTTGCGGCGCTTTGCTGAGTCTGTTGTTTGACAACACCCAACAGACGCAATAAATAACCTTGCACAATGGGGCCAACGGAGGCGTTTAACCAGGTGGCGATGCCACGTTCATATTCTTTATATTCCGGTAACACTTTTGAGGAACGCGACACAAACATATCTTGAGGAACCACCTCGGCGATACGTTTTTCAAAACTATCGTCGAGAAAGGAAAACAGCAAATTGATGGCCACCGAGTGAGGCGCTAATTTCTCCAAAGTTTGCCGCAACCGAGCCAGATCTTCATCGGTGAGCGGCTCCACCACTTGCCCATCCGCCCCCAGGCGGCCACCGGTCTCCAAACACAACTCATGAGGCACCGGTGGTGGCTGAGGAACCGGCTGCAGGTTGTACAGTTCGCGCCGCGCCTGGCGGCCAATAGTGAGGACATCACCCAAGCCGCGATTGGTGACATAGGCGGTGCTAGCACCTTTGCCTTCCAGCACCGCATTGGTGGCTACCGTGGAACCGTGAATAATATAGATTTCTTCGCCATGGAGTTGATGCAGCCCCAGATCTTCAATGCCTTGTAAAATAGCTTGCTCCGGCGCCGCAGGGGTGGATAAAACTTTGTGAACGGTTAACCGGTTGTCTTTGGCAAGAACAAAATCTGTGAAGGTGCCGCCGGTATCAACGCCTAGAACGATCATCGTTTCATTGAATTATTTCGAATTATTTTGAATTATTGTTTAATAGAATCACCCGCTTACACGATTCTTCAGAAGAGTACAGCTAAACCGCAGAGGACGCAAAATTTTTGTACGCAGGGGGTCGTAAAACGACAAACGCTTGGCGATGCCACCTATGGCGAATTTACGATGCTCACAGGTGCCGGCGTGTGAATCTATCCTTGGGTGCGCATCAATTCCAACTTACGAACCAACCACCACCCGGTTACGCCCCCCGTGCTTGGCGGCATATAAGGCGTCGTCGGCGCGTTTTACCAGGGTTTCCACGGTATCTTCTTCCTGGGCCAGAGAAACCCCGAAGCTCATGGTGATGTGGAGAATTAATTCGGTGAGGTTGATGGGGTGATCGGCGATTTTGAGACGAATCCGCTCGGCAATGCGGGTGGCCACGTCCAGGGGGGTATCGTGCAGGATCAACATAAATTCCTCGCCTCCGTAACGGCCGACGATGTCCAATTCCCGCAACGAGGCTTTGATGCGCCTGGCCACATCGATTAACACGGCGTCACCGGCTTGATGGCCGTGGGTGTCGTTGACCTTCTTGAAATAGTCGATATCGGTCATGATGACACACAACGGCTGCTCGCTGACTTTGGCGTTTTGCATGGCGCGGTCCAGTTCCGAGAAAACGTGATCATGATTCACCAAACCGGTTAAGGAGTCGGTAATGGCTTTTAGGCGTAATTGTTCCTGGCGCGCTTGTAAAACCTGGACTTGGGAACCATGGAAGGTATCGATGGCCAAAGACATATCCAAGGCGTTTACTTTGTATAAAAATTCCACAAGCTTTTCGTAATATTGCTGGTCAGTGCGAATGGTATCGGGAAAATGGTTGATAATGCACTGGGTCAAGGAGCGGTAGGCACATAAATACAAACTCAACGACAATCCCACTTGCTCATGCGCCAAACCCACGTGCAAACGGTGTTCGAAATATTTGGCGCTGTCAAAACCACTGCCCAAACTCAATAAAAAGGTGGTGATGGTGTGTTTGATGCGCTTTTTGATGTCATCATCGGTGAGTATGAGCTGCGCCTCGGGCTGGTCGACGATGGTGGCCATGAACTCGTTCATAATCTGCGGAAACCGGGGTACGATGACTTCTTGTTGTAACCGGCCCGCCAATTCACGGTCTTTGTCCTGCAATTGCAGCAACGCCAAACGTTCTTTGATTTTCTCCGCGGTGAAGCCGAACCGCTCGCAGTTTGCTAAGCTCATAAGTTTATGACCGTGTTTAATTTTTCAGCCAGTGTCTATATCATAGGCGCAGTTTTAGGAACACCAGACGCGCGCAACCTTTACTGATAAAAGTGCAAAAATCATGCAGAGTGATATTTTAATTGATGTAAAAAAATTATCTCGCGACTACGGTCCGCTTCGCGCTGTGAACGACGTCTCGTTTGAGGTCAAAAGGGGTGAAGTATTGGGATTTTTAGGGCCCAACGGCGCCGGAAAATCCACCACCATGCAAATGTTGACCGGCAATTTGGCGCCGACGGAAGGCCAAATCATCATCAACGGTATCGATTTGCTGGACAATGCCAAACCCGCCAAAGCGCATATAGGGTTCCTGCCGGAGCAACCGCCACTGTATAAAGAACTCACCGTCGATGAATACCTCACCTTTTGCGCCCGTTTAAACCGCATAGGTAAATCGAGCATCGCCGACGCCTTGGCCACAGCCAAACAACGTTGTGGTTTGGAGGAGGTGGGCAAACGCTTGATCGGCAACTTATCCAAAGGTTTTCAGCAACGGGTAGGCATAGCCCAAGCTATTATTCATTCGCCGGCCGTCGTCATCCTGGATGAACCCACCGTGGGCTTGGACCCTATCCAAATCCGCGAAATCCGACGACTGATACGCGAATTGCGCGGCGACCACGCGGTGATACTGTCCACTCATATATTGCCCGAGGTGCAAACCACTTGCGATCGAGTGCAAATCATCAACAAAGGTGAAATTGTTTTGAGCGACAGCGTCAACGGCTTGCAGCGTTATATGCAGGTCTCCAGCACGCTGGTGAGTTTTCGCAAAGCCTTACAAACTCACGAACTCAACGACCTGCCCGACATCGACTCGGTGGAACGTTTGGATGACCACAGCTTCCGCGTTCACTTCGACCCGCAACACAATCCAGCCGACGCCATTGTGAAGCGCTCGGTGGACAAAGACTGGGGACTCCTGGAACTCACCCCGGAGAAACGCAGCCTGGAAGAAATTTTCGTGGATATCACCACCGCCGAACCAGCGACGGCCGAGGCTGATACCGCCAAGGAGGAACAAGCCGCATGATGGTGTTTACCCTGGCCGCCCGCGAGCTGCGCAGTTTGTTTTTATCGCCTCTGGCTTGGGCCATATTGGCCGCAGTGCAGGGGCTCATGGCGTATTTCTTTTTATGGTATTTACAGGAATTTACCGAAGTACAGCCCCAGCTGATCTCAATCCAAAACGCGCCGGGCATCACCCAGTGGGTGGTAATGCCGTTGCTGGCCACCGCGGCCATTGTATTGCTGGTGGTCGGCCCGTTGTTGACCATGCGGCTCATCAGCGAAGAAAGGCGTAACCAGACCTTGAGCTTGCTCATGTCCGCACCGGTGTCCATGAGTGAAATAGTCATCGGCAAGTATCTCGGCATATTGGGATTTTTTCTTGTCATGGTAGGGTTGATAGTCTTAATGCCATTGTCGTTGTTGTTCGGCACCACCTTGGACATGGGCATGTTCGCCTCCGGCGTGTTTGGTCTGGTATTGTTGCTGGCCGGTTTTGCCGCCGTCGGATTGTACATGTCCACGCTCACCAGCCAACCGGCGGTGGCGGCCATTAGCACCTTCGGCGTATTGTTGATGTTATGGATTGCCAATCTGTCCAGCACCTCCACCGATAAGGACTCTTTGTTGTCTTACATATCCATGTTGCAACACTACCAGGCCATGATGAAAGGCATCGTCAACACCGGTGACATTGCTTACTATCTGCTGTTTATCGGCGTGTTCTTGGTGCTCAGCATCCGCCACTTGGATGCGCGGCGTTTACAAAACTAAATCGAAACCAACACTCACAAAACACACCAGCCATGCGAGCCAGCAAACACTCTCGAAATCAATTCCGGGTACAGAATGTCGTGTTCTATGGGGTTTTCGCCATGCTCATTGGCTTACTGGCATTGTTAAGCCATCGCCAAACTATGGAATGGGATTGGACAGCCAGCCAACGCAATACGTTAAGTTCCGCCAGCGTCAGTCTGCTGGCCTCGTTGGACAAACCTTTGAGTCTAACGGTATTCGCCAGCGAAAACGAAGCCGTCAGAGCCCCCATCATAGACTTGATCAAACGCTACCAACGGGCCGATACCGACTTCGACGTGCAATGGATTAATCCCGAATTGGAGCCGGCGCTGGTCAGGGAGTTGGGTATTAGTGAAGACGGCACCGTAATCATTCATTATGGCGAACGCAGTGAAAAGCTTACCCAGCACAATGAACAAGCGTACAGCAATGCCATCCAACGATTGGCGCGCAGCGAAGAGCGCTGGTTGGTGTTTTTAACCGGTCATGGCGAACGCAACCCCTTGGGCCAAGCCAATTATGATTTGGGTGAATGGGGCAAACAGCTAAAAACCAAAGGCATTAAGTTGCAGCCGCAGAATCTTACCGAGCAACCCAACATCCCGGATAACACCGCCGCCTTGGTGATCGCCAGTCCGCAAGTGGATTATCTCAACGGTGAAGTGGACATTATCCGCGAATACATCGCTAAAGGCGGTAATGTGTTGTGGATGATGGAGCCCGGG
>JASFLF010000243.1:0-5822 GCA_050118235.1 Gammaproteobacteria bacterium
TGCTCATGGACGAGCCATTTGGGGCATTGGATGCTATTACCCGCGAAACCATGAACGATGAGTTATTGCGCTTATGGGACGAACTGGGTCAAACCGTCGTGTTCATTACTCACGATATCGACGAAGCAGTTTATTTGTCGGATCGTATTGTCGTATTACATCGCCCCCCCAACGGTATATTCCGGGATCTTAACAACGATCTGCCCAGGCCTCGCAGCGGGCCGACCACAAGAACCTCCGAGCTGTTTTGGCAATATAAAAAAGAGTTGATTGCCGATATCGCAGTGGTTGCAAATTCAACCAACCAAGAGACTGAAGACTATTTTGATGATGGACCAAACACGCACCTTTTACAGGAGGCCGCAACGTGAGACATTCTCTATCACTACTATTTATTGTGACAACGATTATATTCAGCGGCAGTTCCTACGCAGAAAAAGAAAAAATCCGCATAGGTTGGGTTTACGCCATGGCCAACGCTCCGGTGATTATAGCCGATAAAAAAGGCTATTTTGAGGAAATGGGATTGGATGCGGAAATCCGTTCCTTTACCAGCGGGCCTATAGTGCATCAAGCATTGGCTGCCGGTGAGTTGGATATGGCTTATATTGGTTCGCCACCGGTTTATCATTGGTTCTCCCGTGGATTGGATAGCCGCATATTGGCCAAAGTCAATTACGGGCAAGCGGCGGTCATGGTGCGCAAGGATTCCGGTATTACTGACTTGCAAGGTTTGAAAGGCAAAAAATTGGCCGGTGTCAAAAAAGGCAGTGGTATGGATGTATTGCTAAGAGGGTATGTGTTGGGTGTGGCCGCGCACATGGAGCCGGATAAAGACGTGAGTATCGTACCCATGCCTTCTGGAAATATGGGGCCCTCGGTAGAAGCAAAAGTGGTGGACGGGGCCTTTATATGGGAACCGTTTACCAGTCAATTCGAATTGCGAGGCGACAGCAAAGTGATTTTCGACATGAATGAGGCGGTACCCAAATATCCGTGGTATGTGGTAATGGCAATGCCCGATGCGTTAAAAAACAAACGATCGGCCATTAAGAAAGTGTTGGCGGCTCACAAAAAAGCCGTGGATTTTTTAAATTCCAGCCCGGATGCGGGTAATGACATTATTGCCGCGGCATTTAAATTAGAAGATGTGAAAAACGAAACCACCGGGCAAACCATTACCGGTACTCAAGTCGTGGCGCAGGCTCGAAAACGTTTGGGATGGGAATGGGATTTAACCGAGAAAGATATGAGTTTTATTCAGAACTTGATGGATTTTTCACTATCGTTGGGTTATATCAGCAAGCCCTTAAAAGCCAACGAGTTAGTGGATAAGAGCTTTATTAATGAAGTAGCACTGCATCAATAAATCCAGCAAGCGCACGGGTGGAATAGGGCAGTTGGTGTCGTGATTAATTTGGTCTTACTATAGCAATTAAAGTTAAAAGGTGTGTTGTGAGCGTAATTGGAAGAGATGCCTTACCAAAAAACGTAAAAGCCAGTATTAAGCTGCCAAAATTTTCCTGGGCATGGCTGTCGATACCATCGTTATTGCTGGCGTGGATGCTGATTGCAACACAATTTCCTTCTTACATACTACCGCAGGTGTGGGATGTTGCTGAAGAAGGGTATTTGTGGATTATTAACGGTGAGTTGTTTCCCCATTTATGGGCGAGCTTTTTGGAAGAAGTCGGTGGTTTTGGTTCGGCCATCGTAGTGGCAATAATATGCGGCTTCCTGGCGGGATTCTATAAAGGATTCCGTGAATACATTGTACCGTTGAATGGATTGTTTATGGCCATCCCGCCTATCGCATGGGCTCCTTTGATGTTGATTATTTTCGGTATCGGTTATACCACCATTATCGTAGTAATTTTTATCTCCGCGGTGAATCCCATGGTTTTAACGATTATGGAGGGGGTGCTCACCATTCAAGGTAGCGAGGTGCGCGCGGCACGCGCATTGGGCGCCAAGAGAACACAATTGTTTCTGTACGTTTATTTACCTGCCAGTTTGCCTTTTATTACCGCGGCGTTAAGAATCGGTTTTAGCCAGGCATGGCGGGCCTTAGTGGCCGCCGAAATGATCGGCGCTACCCAGGGATTGGGTTGGATGGTTTCCATGGGAGGGGAAATTGGCAACTCCCGCCAGGTTTTGTTGGGCATTACCTTAATCGGCGGTGTGTCCTGGATGTTTGAACGCTTGTTTTTTCGGCAAATTGAAAAGCGTTATGAAGTATGGCGTCTTAATTGACTTTTTACTTACCCAAATTTCACGGTTTATGAGCCTGGAATCGGGCAGGTCACAACTGAATGTTAAAAACTTAAGGCCTACCCAGCGGTTCGCATAGGTGAAATCCATGCAGGCCTAACCATAATAATATGAACTCCAAATCTTGGGTTTCTTAGATAGAATCTTCCTTTTCCACTTCAGCAATCCTCTCAAACTCACCACAGTTTTTTAACATTTTCCGCTAATCGGCCGATAAAGATAACTACGGATGGAAATTTTTTTCTCCCTGCCTATGTTATTGAAAACTAATATTAAATCTTTTAGGAACAGTTCGTGCTGAAACGACTTCTCTTGATTGAACAATCCGCCACGCTTCGTCACGCAATCAAAAAGCTGTTAGATTGCAATGAGTACGAAGTCATTGAGCAGGCCAACTATAACCAGGCTTTGGCGACCATCACAGACAATAAATATGCGTACGCCGGCGTGGTGCTGGGTTGGCCGGCGAAAACCAATGAGGCGGCGGATGAACTGTTTGCCACCTTGACGGAGCATGAGTACAGCAATCTGGGGGTCGTGGTATTAACTCATGCCGCCGACTCAAACAAACATGCCTGGATTACCAAGCGCAGTAATACAGCGTTGGTATTGTGGGAAAATCATAATGAAATCGTAGACACCCTGGGTTCACTCATCCAAACGCACAACCTGTCTGACCACAGTATCGACAGTGATGGCTTGCTGGCACCGGAACTTACCTCCATAAAAGTATTGTTTGTGGATGACTCCCCCACTGTGCGAACCAAATACCGCCGGCTGCTAACTCATCATGGTTATGATACCGATACGGCCTCTTGCGCGGAAGAGGCGTTTGAAAAAGCAGTGGCCAATGGTTATGACATTGTCATTAGCGACTATTACATGCCTGAGGCCAATGGGGATGCATTGTGTCAACTGTTGCACGACGACGAGCGCACGGCATCCATAGCGACCGCGATTATTACCGGGACTTACTCCGATAAAGCGATTATCAGTTCACTGGCGGCAGGGGCTACGGAGTGCATGTTTAAAAACGAGCCCAACGAATTGTTTTTGGCACGCATAGACTCCATGAGCCGTTCGTTGCGCGCGGTGCGCAGTCTGCGAAATGATCATAAACACTTGGAAGGCATTTTAACATCGGTGGGCGACGGTGTTTACGGTGTGGATTGTAACGGTACCATCACGTTTATTAATCCGGCCGCCAAAGAAATTCTGGGTTACTCCAAAGACGATAAAATTATCGGCATGTCGGCGCATGCCTTGCTGCATAGTCGTTATGAAGATGGCACACTAAACCCTCCGGATCAGTGTTTGCTGCAAAAAGCGTATCAAGCTGGTGATCAGTTTCGCGCCTGGGCCACTAATTTCTTGCACAAGGAAGGTAAGTTTGTCCCGGTGGAATGCACCGTATACCCGTTGACGTTGGATTCCAAGCTGCAGGGTTCAGTGGTCGCATTTCGCGACGTCAGTGAGCGGCGCTTGTTGTTGGAGGAATTAAAGTGGCAAGCCACTCATGATCCTCTAACAAAGTTACCGAACCGCAGTTATTTCGAGGCTCAATTAACCCAGGAAGTCAAACGGCTGCAACGCAGTGATGAGCACAGCGCTTTGCTGTATGTTGATCTGGACCGGTTTAAGTTCGTCAATGATACCGCCAGTCACGATGTCGGCGACAAGTTTTTAATCGCCGTGGGTAAAAAATTACAAAGCCGGTTACGCGGTGCGGATACTTTGGCCAGAATCGGCGGTGATGAATTTGCCATAATTTTACGTAACGTAAAACCGGAATCGGCGTTTACCGCGGCGGACAAGTTTCGGGCCGTGTTGGAAAACTACCGATTTAACTACGGAGCAAAAACCTACAAGGTCAGTGTCAGCATCGGAGTTGCCAGTATTAACCATGATTCCACATCGGCCGGTGAAGTGTTGGCCAACGCCGATATCGCTTGTTACATCGCCAAGGGAAAAGGCCGCAATTGTACCCACATATTTGAAAGCGGCAATGATGAACGCACCACTATGGATATAGAGCTTGGCTGGTCGGCACGGCTTCATGATGCATTGAGCAAAAATGCGTTTGAGTTACACTACCAGCCCATATTGCCGCTGGCGGACATCAATGAGATGGAACTTCCCGATCAAGATGAATTATTATGGGAACAGTATTGCGATGCGCCCAGGGAAAATCCGTTGATCTATGAAGTGTTGCTGCGCTTGCCGGATTCAAGAGGACAACTGGTGTACCCAGACGCTTTTATGCCGACCGCGGAACGGTTCAACATGATGCCCCAAATCGACCGTTGGGTGATTAAAGAAGCGATTGGTACCCTGGCGGAGCTTATTAAGGCCGGAAAAAACGTAGTGTTTTCCATCAATATTTCCGGACAAACATTGGAAGATGAAAAGTTGGCGGAATATATCGATGCAGTGCGACGGGAACACGATGTGGATCCGTCCAGCTTGATTTTCGAAATCACGGAAACCTCGGCCATATCCAACTTGGATTCAGCCAATCGATTTATCAAGACGCTGCATAAACTGGGTTTTCGCTTTGCATTGGATGATTTCGGCAGCGGGTTTTGTTCGTTTTCCCATTTGAAATTTCTGTCAGTGGATGAAATCAAAATCGACGGTGTGTTTATACAAGGTATGTTGCACGATACCGTTGACCGGGCCATCATCAACTCCATTGTGCAAATCGCCCATTCAGTCGGCAAATCCACAGTCGCGGAATTTGTGGAAAACGTGGAAATGTTGCAGTTGCTTAAAGAGTCGGGTGTGGATTATGTACAAGGATTTTATATTGCCAAACCCAAAAAAATCTCCGCGGAAACCAAAACCAGCATTGCTACGGTGGCAAGCAAACGTTAGTGTCGCAGTTATGTTGTGGTACCCGTGTTAAGCCGGGTTTGGATTGCATCACGAAGCACACGAAGGGAAAAAAACAAACTTATTAAAAAATTTCTTCGTGTGCTTCGTGGTTAACTATGTTGGGGTAGTATTCGTTTTTCCGCTCCTTTGCTTATAAATTTTCGGAGCATTACTTGGCGTCCAACTTCTGTTTTAAAGCGTCGATATGCTGGTCGGCTTGCCACTGATGTGTTTTGTTACATACTTCCAACAACGGTAATATTTGCCGTGCCAAATCGTTAAGATACGGCTTGATAGACTCTATATTGTTTTGTGCCAGCAGATCCAATGCCGTGTCGATGCTTGGCCGCGGCTTTTTCGCAACTTCCGGTGCGGCTTGTTTGACGGCCGCGGCAAGGGTACGGTTGCCGCCTTTTTTCTGTGCTTGTTCGACCAGTTGTAAGACGCCGTTGAGATAGCTTTCCGATGTTGGTAAGTCCGTGCTGCCCACACAGACTATGCCCAGGCTGACGGTGACCGGCAACGCAATTACGGTTTCTGTGAACGGCTTGGCTTGCACAGCTTTGCGCATTCGTTCGGCTAATACCGCGGCGTCCATTCGGGTGGCAGTGGGCGCAATCACGGCGAATAAGCCATTGTCGATGCGGGCGATGGTGTCTTCCTGGCGTAAAATGGGT
>JASFLF010000244.1:0-5792 GCA_050118235.1 Gammaproteobacteria bacterium
GGTCTTCTTCCAAATAGGCTTTAAATTCGCTGTAGGGAATTTCATAGCTGGATTCGCGAGGCGCCGCTTGATAAAAGAAAATATAAAACAACAGGAATATGGCGACGACAACCACATAAGGCAGAAGCAGGTTTTTGGGGGAGGGACCGGTGTCTTTCGGGTCGGGTTGATTGTCCATAGGCTAATGTTGCCGCACAAACAGGATTATTCATTGAGGCATGTCATTTTCCGCACAATGAATTTACAAATGTGTCTACAAATTTTATGAATGGCGGTCGCATGAGCGATTAGCGACTATGACTATACGGAACACCGTGTGATGCTGTGCCCTCCAATACAAATCAGCACTCGTGCGAACAGCGATTAAACGGGCTGGCTGCTCGCAACCTTTTCCCAACTTTGGGCCATCCTGTCTTGGATGGAATTCTTACCGGCCGCTTTTTTCATCGTTTGGCGCAGAGATTGTTGGGCCACTTCGCTGACCTGGGTAAACATTAATCCAAGTACTTTGGCGGCGGAATACACCACAATAGCCGGAATCCGTAATCGATCTGGCGAATCGCTGGTTGATCGATCGATTTCCACTTCCAACATGGTGTTGCGATGGTATTGCAAAGGCCCTGCCCATAAAGCCATACCATCGATACTGAGATCTTTGATTTTGCAGTCGGCCACTAACATTCCGCGATGGTAAATAGAGATCTTTTCCGCTACGGCGGCCACCCGTTTGGTATGCCGATGTTCAATCATGATTTGCTCCTGCTTTTTTATTTGATGTTACCAATAATTATAGTTTCTAATGGGGATTATTACCTATAGGATCAATGGGATCGGTCAAAGTTCATAAAAGTATTACTCTTATTGGATCCAAAAGGTAACGCGCTATTATGACGGAACTTCATGACAAATCGGTTACATGAATATTCGGAAATAGTTATTCACCACGAAGAGCGCGAAGATTTCTAAATTGTTTTGCTCTTCGTGGGCTTCGTAAAACCCGAAACTCTACCAAGTACTTTGAAATTTGAGTTAACAATACAGCAATCGGCGTAGTAATCGTCAGAGATTTTACCTATGATAGACGCTAATCACCTACACAACACTCCATGCCCGACATCGTTTTAACAACACTGAACGCCCGTTATATCCATTCTTCCCTGGGTTTACGCTACTTGCTGGCCAATATGGGGGAATTACAGCCAGTCACTAGTATTGAAGAGTTTGTAATTGAAACCCGCCCTATCGATATAGTCGAGTCTCTGCTGAATCTCGAGCCGAAAATCATCGGCTTCGGGATTTATATCTGGAATGTGGAACAAACCGGCAAGGTCATAGGGTTATTAAAAAGCATACGCCCCGACATTCGAATTGTGATCGGCGGACCGGAAGCCAGTTACGAATACGACGCTACGGACATTTATTGTTACGCCGACTATCTCGTTACCGGCGCCGCGGATTTGGCCTTTGGCAGCTTATGCAAGCAAATTCTCAATGGAAATCCGCCTGCCGAAAAAACCCTAAAAGCGGATTTGCCAACGTTAAACGAACTGCGGTTTCCCTATGAATGGTATACCGACGAGGACATTGCTCACCGGGTACTATATGTGGAGGCCTCCCGCGGCTGCCCGTTTAAATGCGAATTTTGTTTATCGGCATTGGATAAAACCGCCTGGCCATTCGATATCGATGGTTTTTTAGACCATATGCAACGTTTGTATGACCGTGGCGCCAGGCGGTTTAAGTTTGTGGACCGCACTTTTAATCTAAAAGCGGATACCAGTGCCAAAATTCTCGATTTTTTCCTGCGGCGTTTGGACAACAACTTGTTTCTGCATTTCGAGTTAATCCCCGATCATTTGCCGGAAAAATTGAAATATTACATACAGCAGTTTCCACCCGGCGCCTTGCAATTTGAAATTGGTATTCAGACGTTTAATCCCCAAGTGCAAACCTTAATCAGCCGCCGCCAAGACAACGAAAAAAGCCAACGCAATCTGGCCTGGTTGCGCACGCAAAGCCATGCCCATTTGCACACCGATTTAATCGTGGGACTGCCCGGCGAAAGCCTTTCCAGTATTGCCGATAGTTTTGACCAACTGGTAAAGCTGAATCCACATGAAATACAAGTGGGTATTTTAAAACGCTTGCGCGGCTCGCCCATCGTCCGTCATAGCCAAACCTATCACATGGCGTACAACCCCAATCCGCCTTATAACGTTTTGAGCACCAGTCTCATCGATTTCACCACCATGCAACGCCTTAGCCGGTTTGCGCGCTATTGGGATTTAATCGCCAATTCCGGGCGGTTTGTGCACACTCTGCCGGAAATTTTAGATCAACAACCGTTCCAACGGTTTATGCGCTTATGTGATTGGCTTTTCGAAACCACCCACCAAACCCATAAAATCTCCCTCAATCGCTTGTTTGATTTGTTGTACGAAGGCCTCACTCAAGCGCTGTCCGTAAGCCCGGCGCTAACATCGGAAGTTTTGTGGCGTGATTATGAACACGCAGGCTTAAAAAAAGCGCCGCATTTTATGCCGGACAATGCCGCTCCGCCGGCAATTTCATCGCGAGGCCACGGCCGCCCTGCGCCGCAAGGCACAGAATCCATGCCCCAACGTCAGGCCCGGCATCTTAAGGCCAGCGCTAAACACTAGTCAAAAAACGCGGAATCTCAGTCAAGTTTGATACCGGTCAATGGTCAAAAAGTGTCGAACAGACTATCATAGACGGCAAAAATAAATGCTTAATTCACGGGGACACTCCACCATGCGACGTAGTTTGTTATTGATTTTCTTGTTACTCCTGTTAAACGCCTGCGAACAACAAAAACCCGAAACCCAACCTGATGTTGTATCCGCACCCGCAGAACCGATAGCGGATATCCAGGCAGGCAAAGCGATCGCCGAGCAATCTTGCGCGCAATGCCATGGGGCCGGTGGAGTAACCAGTCAAAATGGGGCGCCTTTTCTTGCCGGCCAGCAAGCCGATTACATGGTCACCGCATTACAGCACTATAAGGACGCCGTTCGTAAAGACAATCAAAGCCATGAGTCACTGCAAGCTTTGAACAATGGCGACTTTGTCAACGTCGCCGCTTATTACAACAGTTTAATGACGGCCTGGAAACCGGAACGTTATATACAAAAACCCAAACCCGCCGCTGGTGTGAGCCGCAGAGCCATCCGCGCCGGCAAACAAGCATCTCTTCCTTGCGTGGGCTGCCACGGCGAAGACGGCAACAGCACAGTGGCGGGAATGCCCACTTTGGCCGGGCTGCAATACGACTATATAAAAGCAGCCATTAATGCGTATTTTGACGGTGACCGCAAGGAATCAAAAGTCATCATGCAGAATTTCAAACGCGCCATTAACCAAAAAGACATTGCGAACCTAGCGGCGTATTTTTCCACCCAAAAACCGGTGCGCTCCCCGTTGCCATCCAAAGGCAACATCAATGCGGGCAAAAAAGCCGCCGCTCAACAATGCGCCGGCTGCCATGGCATAGACGGCAATAGCATCAATCCCACCATGCCCAGTCTAACCGGGCAAAACCAGGAATATTTAATCAAAGCCATCAAAGCCTACCGGGATGGCAAGCGGAAAAACGCCATGATGCGCACGGTGACCAATAAACTCAAGGACAGCAGCATTCAAAACCTGAGCGCTTATTTCGCGGCGCAACAGCCTAAGAAAGTAGTGGGCGCAGACAATACCTCCGGTGCGTTCGATCCCATAGGGGACGGGGCGAAAATCGCCGCCTCCTGCAACGGCTGCCATGGCAAAAACGGCAATAGCACCAATATAGGCATCCCCAGCTTGGCGCGCCTGCACCCTACCTATGTGAACGCAGCGATAAAAGCTTACCAGGACGGCACGCGCAAACATGAAACCATGAAAAGCTTAGTAGCTCTACTCAGCGACATGGATATTGAAAAAGTCAGTTTATATTACGCCACCCAGGAACCCACGGCTTCCGCTAATCCCAAACCGGGCAAACCCGAGCAAGGCGAAGAGCTGGCTTCGGCTTGCAATGGCTGCCATGGTGAGAACGGCAACAGCACCGATCCGGAGGTCCCCACCATCGCCGGCCAGGACGCGCAATACCTCAGCACAGCTATTGCTCATTACGTCGATGGCTCCCGGGAAAACGAAACCATGGCCAATGCGGTTAAAGAATTGAACAAGGAGCAAATCCGTGATGTCACCGCTTATTTCGCCGGGCAAACTCCGGTGAAACCGCAGGGCGTTGAAATGCCGTCACCGCCGGAGGAAGTGGCCCAGAAATGCGACCGCTGCCACGGTGAAAACGGCTTTAGCGAAGACCCCACAAAACCACGCTTGGCGGGACAAATACAGGCCTATCTGGAAAAAGCCTTGCACGACTATCACGATGGCGACCGCGAAAGCTCGACCATGCATGCCATGGCGGCGGTATTGCGTTTGTCGGAAATCAAAGCGATTGCGGCCTATTATTCCAGCCGGCAATAAATCGCAACGTGTTCCCCCTCCACGACGACAATCCAACCCGTATCGTCCCGGTGGTGACGGTTACGATTATAGTCACTTGCGTACTGGTGTTTATCTGGCAAATCTCGCTGGGACAGCAATTTGAGCGGGCGATCTATTCCTTCGGCGCCATACCATCGGTGGTGTTTGGTATAAAGGCCTTGCCCGCCGAGTTGGAGATTGTGCCGCCGTGGACGACGGTGTTGACCTCCATGTTTATGCACGGCGGCTGGATGCATTTAATCGGCAATATGTTGTATTTCTGGATCTTCGGCAACAATGTGGAAGACGCCATGGGCCACGTTCGCTTTGTGATTTTTTATATGCTCTGCGGCATAGCCGCATTCCTAGCGCAGTCATTGCCGGCGCCGCAATCGGTCATTCCCATGGTAGGGGCCAGTGGGGCGATTTCCGGGGTTTTGGGCGCTTATTTGTTACTCTATCCCCACGCCAGAGTATTGGTGGCCATACCGCTCGGTTTCTTCATTTACACCACCCGCTTGGCCGCCGGCTGGGTACTGGCATTTTGGTTTGTGTTACAAATTATCAGCTCCGCTTTAACGGGCGCGGGAGAAGGCGGGGTGGCATTTGGCGCACACATCGGCGGCTTTGTCGCCGGCATGGTGTTGATACCGCTGTTTAAGTATAAAACCTATCCCTTGTTCGCGCCACCGCGCTCTTAAGTTCAACGCTGTATTTCCAGCATATACCTCTTGCATATCAATGGCTCCAGCGGTACAACCTCTTTGCCGCTGAGTTTAAACGCATATCACACGTTGGCCGGCACTTCCATATAAATGACAGCTGCGTTTCACAAAGGCGTTTACGCCGGTCAATCACTTTCAAAACGTTTTTCAATAGCCGGTGACATCAAGTTTTGGGCAATCTTTAATTATGCGAAGAAACAAGTTCATCGCGCCGGGGAATCACAGGGCCGGCAGAGCTTTTTTAACAAAAGCAAAACAAGTATGGTACTATTCGCAATTTTCAGCCCCAATGAGTATCTAGGGCTAATATTGAAAAGAATTATTGCAAAAATATTTCATTTGTAGGGCGTTTTCATTGAGCATTTTTTAATATCCAGTAACGCGATAAACAACCACTCAAACGGCTGTTTCTACCCATTTATTGTCAACAGGATTTGTAGGTTTGCACAGTTTTAACACGCGACAGCGGCCACTCAGGGCATCCGGCACCGCGCACAAATTGTCTTTCGTTATTCTCCTTGTCATCTTCCTTGTCTGGTTACCGGGATGTTCTTGGATTATTAGCTCTACCAC
>JASFLF010000245.1:0-5785 GCA_050118235.1 Gammaproteobacteria bacterium
CCCAAACAAATTTTACAATAGATTAGTCTAACGCTAATCGTTTTTATGGTTTTTTATATTCAATATTAAAATAATGCATCATAAATACCAGATGAGCAAGAAAAAATTTTCGTTGCCAAAGTACTCAAAATGGCCTTCTACCATCGCGTTAAATAATCCAAGCATTGATCCATGAATATTAATTATATCTAACACAATTTTTTTATGGCTAAAACCATTGGGTATTCTGAGGGTGAAAGTGTTCAAATCTGTTGGCTAACAGTGATAAAATGCGCTTTTCGTTTTTGGCAGTGTATTATAGCGAACAGTTATTTTTGGTTACGCATAAAATTGGTGTATCATAACGCATCTAATTGTTGTATCAAGAATATTTGATTCAACACAGATTCACTTAACCGCCCGTATACAGTTAATAAAAGATTTGAGTAAGAAAAATCTGATAATTAAAGTTGCAATAATTGGGCAAAAACGTGTATTTTGTTTGTAATCTAAGTATTAGTTAATACTTTCTACGTATTCCTAATACCGGGGCTTTTATTATTTTTTTTATGCAGTTAGTTACACGGGGCAAAAGGGCGGACTGTAGTCCACCTTAAGTATTTTAATTTTTTGTTAACAAAGCGGTTAGAAGTTAACTAGTGACTACGGTTAATCCATACATGACAGGTAGCAGCTCGAAAAGCGCTAAAGATAATCAACAACAGCAAGCGCAGTCTGCTGAAAAACCACCTGCTCGTTTGTGTTATGTCGATGACAGCCGTACATCGGCATATGTTGTAAAAAGACTGCTTCGGCCTTATGGGTATGTTGTCGACCATTTCAATTCCGCCGAACCGGCGCTAATCGCCCTTGTAAAAGATAAATACGATTTATTATTGACTGATTTAAAAGTCTCTCCCACCGGTATGGATGGCGATGATTTGGTCCGGGCACTGAGAAACAGCGGCCACGAAAAAATCAGTTCCTTACCGGTTATTGTCATTACCGGCTCGACGGACGAAACTGTTTTAAAAGAAGTATACGAAGCTGGCGCAAACCAAATTTTATCCAAACCGGTCAATGGGGACGAGTTGGATACTCATATCCGAAATTTAGTCAATGGCAGTGGCTTGCCTGACGACACGGATTTTGATCTAGATTCTGGGTCGGTGGAATCCAATGGCGATGATTCCATGAAAGCCAAGGCACCGGCCGAGAGCAAATCAACACCTCAGGCGACCATGCCTTCCGCGACGGTTGTGCCGTTTGAACCCGAGACGCTCAGCAATAAATCCGCACAATCAGACGCAGACATCATTCCGGTATTAAGTACGCTGGATACAGCAAAATCAACCAAAGACATTGTTGATACCAACGCAGGTTCTACGCTGAATATAAGTTCCGGGGCAAATAACAAACCAAACTCCAAGAAGAGTTCCAACCAACGCCGAGTCTTGAATAATAAGGAAGCATCCGCTAATCAAGATAAATTTACACCGCAACCGATTATGTCGGTCAAACCGGCTTCCAGGGTGACTCCTACGATCAACGTTGCTGATCAAACAGGGGGTGCCGGCACAATCGACCAGGAAAACGCCGGTCAACAACAACTATCACCGGAACAAATCGTTGCCCGCCAAAAATTATTAAAAGCTAAAGAACTCGCCAAGAAGCGCAAAGTCTTGGCGGCGGCCGCGGCGAAAAAGCAGCAAAGCGCGGCACAAGTGACGACCTCTGGATTATCCGTTACCCAGACGCCGAAAAAAACCAAACCGAAGTTTGATATTAATAAGATTCCGACCGATCACCTAACATTAGAACCCTTGGGTCGCTCGGCGGCTGACCACACCTCCACGGCGACGCAAGCGGCCATATCTGAACCGAAGAAACCGGCTAGACCCGAAGCCAAGCAGGCGGAATTTAGTCCAACCACTGCACAGGCGCACAAGCCCTCGGCAGAAACCGCGGATTCGCAACCGGCAGCGCAACAGGGTTCAGGCGCGGAAAATCAAAACGGGTTTCAATCGCAATTTCAAGCGGAAGTGGATGCGGCTACTAATATTCTCCAGGAGATGGAACGCTATCCGTTGGTCGAAGCGGATTTGAGCAGCAGTTATACACCTTCACGGGTGATGTCTGCGGTAGGCTCCATTTTGGAATTATACGGTCCGAAAAAAATCATCACTGCGCTGTTTCTCATAGTCGCAGGATTTTTTGCGTACAACGCATACACAGAATATTTTGACGACGGTCTGGCCGTAGACGTAGTCAAGGTACAACAAGGAGAGATTTATCAATCAATCACAGTACCTGGAAAAGTGGTGAGTAAACTGCGCGTCAACTTGACCCCCGCCATCGCGGGTCGATTGACTCATGTGTATGTGGAAGAGGGTGATACGGTTAAGTCCGGCGACTTATTGGCACGGTTGGACGATAGGGAAGCCAAGAGTTTTCTCAAACGGGCCAATGCCAGTTATGAAAGCGCAAAAGAGGATGTATTACTGGCAGAGCGTTCATTAAAGCGTTTAAAACAAGCGTTTGAGAAAGGGGCAATCGCCAAACGACTGGTCGAGGAAGCTGAAGTAGAACTAAGATCGGCCAAAGCGCGCGAGGCCATTGTGGAAGAAGAAGTTCGCACCGCGAAATTAAGCCTGGAAAATCCTCGCATCGTAGCGCCGTTTTCCGGCACCATAACCGCACGTTTTGTTGAAGTGGGGCAATGGGTGGTTCCTTCGGAAACACTGTTTACCTTAATCGATGAAAAACAGCGAGAAGTTGAAGTTCAAGTGGATGCGGCCGATAGCGGAGGCATCGCGGTCGGGCAGACCGTTACCTTATCCAGTGACGCATTTCCAAACCTCGAATGGAACGAATCAGTGACCCGTTTGGCGGCGGCCACCAGCAATGTGGGCAACGCCAACACAGTGAGCGTCTATATCAGCTTGGGGAACAACGCACCGTCGTTGCGATTTGGCCAACAAGTGGATGCGGATATCCGCACGGCTTGGAATCCCAACGCACTGAAACTTCCTTTTGGCGCAATTACCAACCGGGGCGGCAAATCCTACGTAGCGACAATTCAGAACGGAAAGGTGCACTTTGTTGAAGTGGTAACCGGCATTGAAGATTTCTCCCATGTGGAAGTCCTGCAAGGTGTCAATGTGGGCCAATCCGTAATATTGGCGAATGGACTTGATCTTCAACCAAGTCAAAAAGTATTTGTCGCCTCCGATAACCCATAAGCTTTCCCCATGATTGATCTGCAAGATGTAAGTAAAACTTACCATCTTGGTGAAGTGAGCGTTCCTGCATTGAGGCACGTCACACTGCGCGTGGAAAGAGGTGAGTTTGTCGCCATCATGGGGCCGTCCGGCTCGGGAAAATCCACGTTGATGAATATCATTGGCTGTTTGGATATCGCCGATGAGGGGCGCTATTTGCTAGCCGGCATGCCAGTAAGTTTGGCGACTAGTTCCGAATTGGCCGGATTGCGCAATCGGCACATCGGATTCATTTTCCAGTCTTTTAACCTGATTCCTCGCATTAATGCCTTACGAAATGTCGAAATGCCCATGATTTATGCCGGCGTTGACCCGGATATTCGGCGAAAAAGAGCGCTAACCGCATTGGCTATTGTGGGTTTGAAAGGTCGAGAGTATCACACGGCAGCCCAACTTTCCGGGGGGCAGCAACAACGGGTGGCAATTGCCCGGGCAATAGTCAACAATCCGGATATCATCATCGCCGATGAGCCTACCGGAGCGCTGGATTCTCAAACCAGCCAGGAGATCATGCAGTTGTTCGCTCAGCTCAATGCGGGCGGTAAAACCATCGTTATGGTGACCCACGAAGAAGACATTGCCAGACATGCCCGACGTGCTATTCACGTGAAAGACGGTCAGGTATTCAATATACGGTATCAGTAGCAGCCTTATGTATTTACACCCGGGAATTGTAAGAGATGTGTTTGTCCAGGCGTTTTATTCGCTCTCGGACAATAAATTACGTACCGTGTTGAGTATATTGGGTATTGCCATTGGCATAGCAGCGGTTATGGCCGTTGGCTCGGTGATACAAAGCGCCAGAGAGTATATTTTCGCCGAGTTTCAGACCTATGGTTTGAAAACCATTTGGTTATACCGGGATTGGGGTGATGAGAATGAAAATAGGGCTGTGCGGCAGGGCAGTGGGATTGACAATGACGATTTCGAAGTGATTCAACGCGGCTGCTGTTCAGCCGTATTGCGTGCCACGCCAGTGGTATACAGTGAAAAATACAACGTTACCGTAAACTGGGGAAACAATTTTTACGAGGCGCCGACCGAGGGTGTGGGATTGGATTATTTAAACATCAACAATGACCAGCTTCTTGTTGGTAGAAATTTTTCCAAAAACGATATTCAACATCGAAAAGAAGTTGCCGTCATAGGATTAGAAGCCGCGGAAGCCCTGTTTGGCAAAAACAGCAGTTATCTTAATAAATCGTTTCGGCTTTTCAAAAAGAAATACACCGTCATCGGCGTGTTGGCCAATAAAAACCGGGAGATCATTGCGCAACTGGGTATCGATACCTACGATATCAACGGTCGTGTTCTCATACCCTATACCGTGTATCAATCGATTTTAGGGTCCAAAGACGTCCATACATTGCAAGCCGAAGCGGTTTCTATGGACAAAACACACGATGCGTCAAGGCAATTGGAAGATCTCCTTGAACGGTCTCACGGAGGACGCTTTAAATATACAACAGAGACTATGGATGGCTGGATAAATCAAGCCAAAACCTACCTACGGAATCTTTCTTTAATTGGACTGTTTGTCGCATCGGTGTCTTTGCTGGTCGGCGGAATGGGTATTATGAATATTATGAGTACGTCGGTAATCGAACGAACCCGCGAAATTGGTGTGCGCAAAGCCATTGGTGCGCAAAATCACGACATTTTATTTCAATTTCTTATGGAAGCGACTTATGTAAGCACCATCGGCGGATTCATCGGTTTGTTATTCGGCATTGTCGCGGTATATATCGCCTCTGTTATCAGCCAATATGAATTGGATCCATCCTGGAGTATGGCGTTTATTGCTATTATCGTTTCCATGTTGGTAGGGATAGTGTCCGGCTTTTATCCTGCTTACCGAGCTGCCAACTTGCGGCCGGTGGACGCCTTGCGTTTCGAATAACCTTGGATATCGCGTCGTGACAAAGGAATAACAAGCGCTGGGTGCTCGAAGTTACCACTCCATATCTTTTTTATCATCTCCAATTCCACAGATCGATCCTCTCCACAACCAGTTGCCGGTGCCATACGCTGTTGATCTTTCCGTTGCTGGTCATCTCGCCGTACAGAATTTCGATTGGCAGGTATTTTGCTTCAAACGCTAGAATATATGGGAAGTGCAAAATGTAAGGATAGTACTTATGCGGGAACAAAATGAAGATACCTATTTCCTGGACCGTAATATGGCTCTTCAAATCGCTAGTCAGCGAAATATCATAGCGCTTACCACGGGCGAGGAAGTCATGCAGCACTGCTACTACGATGGCGACCCATTTGACGATCCCCCCGATAATCTGATCAATGTGCCCGCTGAAGAATTCTCTGATTTCTTCATGAAAACCGATCTTCGTCTTCCCACGAACATCTATACTGATAATCGCATTGATAGTGAAAATATTGTCCAGGCGTTTTCACAAGCAATAAATGAGATAGCAAATTACCGTAAAACTCGACTTGTAGATATTGGGCCCCATTTCAATGATACTTATTTTCTGGATCGTGAAGCAGCCTATAAGGTAGCAATACAG
>JASFLF010000246.1:0-5765 GCA_050118235.1 Gammaproteobacteria bacterium
ATGGAACTCCTTTCGACGGACCATGGGCATGGACAAGCTTATTATCTAAGATGTCAAGTTCATACGCGGCGCGTTCCTGTTGGTCCAAATATTTTACCTTTGTTTTGCTTCCAAACATAGACCATTGCGGATGCCCTGTGAATTGTTCGCCTTTATACTTATCAAGCATTTTCTTTTGTAGGGGATGTTTATCGCTAGGGTAAATATACGAGTCCGTTAGTACATCGTAGTTTTCCGGGATCTTGTTATCGTAATCATCACAACTCAACCCCAACGGATCAATCCAACCAACCGGATTAGGCGCATACTCATAATTATTTGTACCGCCCAGCAATCCAATCGGATCCACCGTGGTAAACCGCCCCACCACCGGATGATAATACCGATGCCGATTATAGTGAAGCCCTGTTTCCGCATCGAAGTACTGGCCTTGGAAACGGATATTGTTTTCAACGGCCTCAACCTCGTATTGCACAACGCTACCATAGACTTTATAGCGTGCTTCCCATACGACGTCACCGGCTGCATCAGTGACCAGTTGCGGTGTTCCGAGGTGGTCGTTGTGGTAGTGGTAGATGTTACCATCGCGCACTTGGGCCAGGGGTTTGAAACTGCCGGGTTCGTGCAGGTAGGTGATGTTGATGTTCTGGCGTTGTTCATTTAATACGACATTGCCGTCCCATAAAAACGTGGTTTCGCCGAAGGCGTCTTTTTTGCTGATGCGGCGGCCGAAGGGGTCGTAGGCGTATTCGAACGCTTGGCCGTCTTTTTCAACCTTAGTGAGTTGGTTTTGCGCGTTGTAGGTAAAGTGGGTTTCTTGTTTGCCTTTTTTCTCGGTGACGAGGTTACCGACATCGTCGTATTCGAAGCGGTAGTCTTGGAAGACGTGCAGGCGGTTGCCTTTGACATAGCCTCCCTGAGTGGGTGCTTCGGCATCTAATAGGTTGCCGGCCGGGTCGAAGGCGAAGCGCTCCGGTGTTAGGCCTTGCACGGCCTTTAAGCGGTCCAGGGCGTCGTAGTGAAAGCGGGTCGTGCCGCGCTTGAAATCGTCGATTTGTCGGAGGTTGCCGGCTTTGTTGTAGCTGTAGTGGCGGTCGATAAGGGGGCTTTGGTCTTTTTGCGCCCGTTGGCGGATCAGGCGGCCCATGGGATCGTATTCGTTGTGGCTGCTGACGGCGCCGGTGGTGCGCAGGATTTCCTGGCCTTGGGTGTTGCGTTGTACCTCGGCAACGGTTTGGTTGTTGAACGCGACGTGGGTGAAGAGCCCTAAGTCATTGTATTCATAATCGATGCGATCGCCGTTGGGTAGGACGGTGTTGACTTTTTGCCCGGCAGCGTCGTAGTGGTGCTGAATGCGCTGGCCGTTTTGTTGTTCTTCGATGAGCTGACCGATAGCGTTGTATTTGAATTGCAATTCTGAATGATTGTTGGCTGCTTGCAGTAATCTTCCCAGTGGATCGTAGTTGAACAAACTGAGTTCGCCGTCGGAGGATTGTTTTTGCAGTAAGCGGCCGAGTTCGTCCCGGGTAAAAACCGTAAGCCGATTGGCGCCGTCGGTGTGGTGGATCAAATAGTCGGCATGGTTGTAGGCATAGGCTTGGATGCGGCCATCAAAGCCGATTTCTTTAATCAGACGCTCTTTTTTGTCGTAGTGCAGTTCGTAGCGCTCACCGTTTTCATTGATCAGTGCCGTGAGGTTGCGTTCGGCATCGTATTCGTATTTAAACACTTGTCCATTGGGATCGATGCGTTCTATGGGCTGGCTTAAACCGTCGTAGCGGTATTGGGTGGTGCGGCCAATGGCATCGGTGTAATGGGTCAGGCGGCCTTCCGGTGTATAGCGCATTTGTACGCTGCTGCCGTCGGGGTGGAACACCTGATTGATGTTGCCGTTTTTGTCGTAAAAATAGCGAGTGTGACGGTCTTGGGCGTCGGTGACTTGGGTGATTTGGCTGCGGTCGTCGTATTCGTACTGAGTTTGGTTGCCTGCCGGATCGGTTTGCGAAAGCAGTTCAGCGCGTTCGTTCCAGGCGAAAGAATGCGTGCGTCCTATGGCGTCAATGACCGCAACAGGATTACCGGCGTCATCGTACTGGTAGTGGGTAGTGTTACCATCGGGGTCGATGACTGCACTTAACCGGCCTTTGGCATCGTACTGGCGTTGCCACTGGTGGCCTTGCGCGTCAGTCAGAGCGATAGCATTACCTTCGCGGTTGTAGCTTAAGGCGGTGGTTTGTCCCGATGCGTCGGCCACTTCAGTGAGCTTGCCGGCATCATTATAGGTGAAGCGGGTGGTGTTGCCCCCCGAGTCGCGCTGAAAAACCAGCTGCCCGTCTTGATCGTATTGGTATTCGGTGACGCCGCCTTCCGGGTCGATCTCTTTGGTGATCTTACCGAATTCATTATAGAAATAGACGGTCGTGAAGCCGCGCCCGTCGGTGCTGCGGGTGATTTTCTTTTCGGGATCGTATTCAAAGTGATAATCATAAATACCGCGGTCGCCCCAGTTGTGTAAACAGCGCCCGTAGGCGTCGTATCTGTCCCACTCGAAATAATAATTGAAACCGTCTTTAGTGGTACGTTGCGTGACGACGTGATTGCGGTAGCTAAAATGCTGTTGATGGCCGGCGGCGTCGGTGATGGAAATCAAATCACCTTTGTTGTCGAAACTGTATTGCACCAAGGGATCGCCTTGCGGCTCGTCTTTTTCGTTGAGAAGAAAGACTTTGCGTAAATGGCTGGTGATGTTGTATTCCAGCTTTAAGCGGCGTCCTGCGCTGTCTGTTATGTGGATCAGGCGACCGCTGTCGCTGTAACTTAACTCGATGCTATGGCCGTCGCGATCGGCGATGCTGTGCAATCGGCGGAAGTGTTTGGCGCCGCGGAATGTGTACACCAGCTTGTCGTCGGTGACGATACGGTGCTTGGTGGCTGAGTCGCAAAACAAGGTCAGCTTTTCAACGGTGTTGCGGCAACCATCACCGACCGGTGGCGCAGTGAACGGAATGTCGCGGCCTTCGCCATCGAAATACACCACTTTGTCCTGCTCGACTTCCAAACGGGCGAACCATGGGGCCGTCCAACCGGCGCCCAGTCCCAGGTCAACGGCGTGGCTGGTGCGATACGTACGTTCCCAGACTAATGGTATGGGGCCAGGCAACACAAAATCTTGTTGTACTAACAGTTCCTCACCGGTAACCATGCTGATGGGGCAGCCGTTGGTACATACATTGTTATTGTCCGGGGTGCCTTGGTTGTTTTTTGTGGTACCGCTGGCGTTTGTCTTTGATGAGGTTTGGGTTGCTTCGCTTTCTTTGGGGTGGGATTTCTTGGGTGTAGAGGAGGGAGGTTCCGACGCGGATTCAACTCCGCTTTGTTTGCTTTGTGGTTTCAGTTGTGAGGGCGTATGCGCGGGCTCAGCGGATACGGGCTTACCCTTGTCAGCGTTGGATCCACCCTTGCTCGCTTTGTTCGCGGATGGATTGTTTTTAGCTCCTGGCGCGGTCTTTTCCCGAGTTAGGAATTCATTAATTTCTTCTCTAATTTCTTTTAGATATTTGGCGGCGGAATCCGGTAGTTTGTCCGCTCCAGCTTCGTAAATATCGTCCAAGGTCTTTTTCAATTTGAAAAACAACTCGCGCAAGGTGCTGGCCCATTGCGGGTCCATATGGGAGACTTTCACAGCTTTTCGGACCGATTCTAAATAACGGGGCAATTTCGCTGTTTTGGCCACATCCCCTATGTAAGGAATAATACTCACCGCGCTGATCGCCGCATCAAACCAGTTGCCGCGAGCCAGAGATATCAGCGCATTGCTGCCGTCCGATACCGGGGTAGGATCGAATATGCCGGTAATATCTAAAACGAGTTGGGACATGTCCAGCACGACCTCGCTTTTGAGGTCTTCCAACTCTTTTGTCATCGTGGCGTGTGAATTGCCAACAATCGCTGGAGATTCTGAGTTGGTCAGCGCCAAGGTGCCGTTATCGAATTGTGAAGGTTGGACCCCGATTGTTCCTGGTATTCTGCCCCCGGCCATAACGATTTTCCTTATTAAGTATTTTTCACTCTGCTGTCACTGAACGCCAAGGTCTTGATTAATAAATTGTTTTTTATAAAATGTACCCCGAGCCGCAACTCAATATATTAAATGACTGCTCATTGAAAACAAGTCGAATGGTAATATTCACATTTTTGAAATTGTGGCTTGTAATTTGGGAGAAAAATGCCTTAGGAGATTTGTTGAGCCCCCATTCCCACGGGGAGGGTGAATGAGGGGGGAACAGGTATAACGATGTGCGGAGACCGCATGTTCTAGTCGTGTCCTTACTGATGAATTAGCTGGATTAAATTTCCCAGCGCAGCCCTGCAGTGGCAGTCCAGGTGGACAAATAGGAGTGACCGCTGAGAAATTCGAAATCCACAAAGGGTTGCATGCCGCCTGGCAATACGGCTGATGCGCCTATACCACCGATAAAATAATCGCGATCGGGCTCATCGGTTGTTAGCGATACTGTACTTTGCGGCGCCAATACTAAGGCGGTTTCAATGGAACGGCTGTCATTGGAAAATTCATGTATGTAGTGCAAACGGCCTTGGGGCAATAGGACGCCCCAGGACTGTGACCAGGCATAACTGGCTTGCACGCCCAATTTACTGGTTAAAGAGTCGATGGATTGTTTTTCATAGCGGAAGTTTAAACCACCGCCGCCGGTTTCACTGTAGGCGTCGATATCGGTGGAAATATAATCCAGTTTGGCGACTCCGCTGAGCGTCCACGATTTCACGTAGTGGGCGTAATTGCCCGCGGCCCCCAGGGCGAGTTGTTGGCCGTCGTAGCCGGCGGTTGCATTTTCATTTATCGTGCCGGTCGCAACACGACGAGTGCTGTCATAAGATAAGTTTGCGGCACTTAGATAACCATCAATGGAAACATTGTCTTGAACGAAATAGTTACCAAATAAAGTCAGTGAAATATTATCGGAATCCAATTTGCCTGCATCGCTGTCCATGATATTTTGTTCGGTTTTATTTAATGCGTTTTCAATTTGAAAGTAACTTAAGGCCGCACCTGCAAACAATTGGTCGTTGAAGCGATAGTCAGAACCCGCGGTTATTCCAAATTGAGAAATGTCGAAGCCGTTTTCCAACTCGGTGGTGTCGCGTTTGCCGTCAAGGTAAGAGAGATTGGCGAATATGCCGACTTTTCCCAGTCTGGCGTCGGCGCTGGCACCGCCGCCGGTTTGTTCTTTCTCTTCCTTTTCTTTCTTTTCAATGGCACGCCTTTTTAAATAAGCGGTGACATTAGAGGTGGTGCCTGACGCGCCAACACTACCGGCATTACCAAATACTGGACCTTCTGTTGCATCCAGACACACTTGAGTCAGGTCACTTTGAATCTCGGATTGTATTACTTCCGCACATACGTCTCGTATGTATTGTTCGATTTTATCGTTATTGGATTGAGCCTGAGCGGCCGAGGATACAGCTAAAAAGGCAATCGATGCAGTAAGCAGTAGCATAGCGTTTTTCATGTTCGTTGTCCTCAATGGTTTTTAATATTTTTAGTATTGCATTAAAACCGCTCGATGATTACCGGCTAATGCTAACATTTTCCGGCTAGCTTATTTACAGAAACATTTCATAGATAAATGTTAAAGATTAACTATGTCTTAAAAAGTATGACTCAATAACATGATTGGATGATAGTTGCGGGCTTCATAGACAAAATTTATAGCCGCGTACTTACTCGCGCTCCCGAACTT
>JASFLF010000247.1:0-5754 GCA_050118235.1 Gammaproteobacteria bacterium
ATATTAAACAGCGGCCCGACCACGGCAACGGGCGGAAACATCGCCGTGGCCAGCGCACCGGCTAGGATCAGTCGCCGGCCGGGAAATTCCAAACGTACGATCGCATAAGCGGCGAACATGCCGAAAAGAACCGCCAGCACGGTGGACAATGTGGCAATGCCAATGGAATTCCATAACGCGGCGGAAAATTGATTATCTGCGAAAATAGCCTGGTAGTGTTCAAAGCTGATATTTTCGGGGAAAAAACGCTGGTCATTCAAGTCCCCGCTGCGTTTCAATGACAAGGACAAGATCCAAACCACGGGCAACATGGCATAGACGATCACCATGAAGTTGCCCATGCCCCAAAATAAGCGTTCCAGTATGTTGTTCTTCATAAGCGCTAACTGTCTCCCCGGCGCTGGACCAGCGGTGTGCCAAAGCCTTTGACAAATAGTAAGGCGATTATAAGCACGCCGATGAAAATCATCACCGACACCGCCGAGCCCAGTCCCAAATTCAGGCGCACAATAAGCGTGTTGTAACCCACTACCGATATGGATTCAGTATTTTGCGCTCCGCGCGTTTGCACAAACACCGTATCGAAAATACGAAAGGCGTCCAAGGTGCGAAACAACAATGCCACCAGAATCGCCGGCTTCATCACCGGCACGATAACCTTCACAAAACGCTGCCAGGCATTGGCGCCATCCACGCGCGCGGCCTGGACCAAATCGTGGGGCACCAGTGTCAGTCCCGCCAACAGTAATAACGCCATAAACGGTGTAGTCTTCCAAACTTCGGTGAAAATGATGACCAAAAATGCCGACCAGCGTTGGGTGAGCCAGGCTTGATCCAAACCCAGCAAGGCGTTGACAAAACCCGTAGTGGGATCAAACGCAAATTTCCAGGCCAGCGCCGCCACCACGGTAATAATGGAATAGGGCACCAAAGTGGATGCGCGCACGGCGCGGCGCCAAAACAAAGTGCGGTGCATAATCAAGGCTAACGGGAAACCCAGTAACAATTCTACAGACACCGATCCTGCGGTGATGATTACGGTATTGCCCAAGGCGCGCCACCATACTTCGGAAGTAAGAATGCTGACATAGTTGTCCAAACCTATAAACGTGCGCTGATCGGGAAAACGCAAATCGTAACGGAATAACGACAACCACACGGCGTATAAAATAGGGTAAGCGGTAACCAGAACCAAAGCGGTTACCGCCGGCGCGCACAATATCCAGCCCAGGCGGCGTTCGTTGTGGCCTTTATTGCTAAGTGAGTTGCCAAGAGGTTGGCTATGTGGCATGTGGCGTGGTTTGCGGGAAAGTCTGCTCACAACAGTCCCTCCGAATTCAATGCGCGGCTGATCGCTTTGCGCAGCCGGCCTATATCCCGCTCGGGCTGGATATCTCGCATGGGATGCAGGGTACGGCTGATGGCGAGAGATACATCGTTATACAGAGGCGTTTGCGGCCGTTGCACCGCATCTTGTAAGGTGCTACGTAATACATCGGCAAACGGAAAAGTCTCCCGCACTTTGGGATCATCATATAGTTTCGCGATAGTGGGTGGCAAGCCGCCGAGTTCAGCGGCAACGCGTTGATGTTTTTCCGAGGCGATGCAGGCGGCGGCCCGAAATGCCAGCTGTGCATGCTGTGAATGGGTGCTGACACCTAAGTTAATACCGCCAATGGTCACTCGGCTGGGTCTGCCCGGGGCGAGGGCGGGCCAGCGCGCCCAACCCATGTGTGCGGCGATCGCGGGCGCGTTTTGTTTGGCGCTGGGCCACACGTAGGTGTAATTCAGCATAAACGTGGAATTTCCGGCTTCAAAGGCCAGGCGCGTTTGATCTTCCCGTGCAGCAGCCAACGCAGGATCTGCGACGGGCGAGTTGGCGAAACGCGCCATGGTGGATAGCGCCTGCAAGGTAGGATTTTGCGCCAGGGCGATCTTCTCACCGCTGGCGTCCAATACCGTACCTCCGGCCGACGCCAACAGCGAAATAAAGAACACTGTGAATCCCTCGTAACGTTCGCCTTGCGCCTGAATAGTGCCCACGTCGCCAAGGGCTTCGGCCTGGCGCATCATTTCATCCCAGGTGGCCGGCGGTTGGTCGATGCGGTCGGTTCGGTACCACAATAACTGAGTGTTGGTAGTGAAAGGCGCCGCCCACAATTGATTTTGGTACGTAGCACTTTCGAGCGATGCGCGCAACCGGCCGGCTCGAGCCTGGTCGGCCACATCACCGTTCCAGGGCAGAATCCAGCCTGCCCGGGCAAATTCCGCCGTCCAAATCACGTCCATACCGATGATATCGATGGCTTTGTCGCCGGCGGCCAACCTGCGCACCAGTTGTTCACGTTGCTGATCGGCATCGGCGGGCAGGGGCACCACGCTTACTTGATAGGATTGTCGGGAAGCTTGCGAGCAATTTTTCGCGGCAATGGTAAACGCACCGGAGGGTTCATCAAATACATACCAATTCAGAGTGGGAGGTGTTTTTTGTTCCTGAACGTTGCAGGCGAACAGCGCTGCCGCGCCGAGCATACAAAAGACTAAAGCTGGATACGCGCTAGTAAATGATTTTGCGCGCCTTATTCCGAATGACAAATAAATTATCGCTGTGAGCATAATATGATCGGTAACTTAGCAAAGATCCGTGTTTCCCGGTTGAATCACCGCACATGTTTAATAGTAGCATGTTTCACTACGGCGTTTTAACAATAGTATTTTGCCTCTTGTGGTTGTTAGCCTTTGCCGACGCCATGAAAAAGGGTGTAGTCTATGGTTCACAGTAAGCGACTAAGTATAAATGTAAGTCTTGGGTCGCTCGTGCGCTAGCCATCATTATCTTGCGATTTGGATAGGCCCGTTGGGAACCGTGTAAACGATATTGCCCCACTTACATCCAATCCCAACGGTTGAGTATGAATTATGTGTTTGGATCATGGAAGGCAGTATATAGTACTACCATATATAAACGTATTTTATGCGTGTATACAGGCGGAAAAAGCTATTAAAGGAAATGCTAATATAGTCGATACGCTCCCAGTGTCCCGAATTTGAGAGTTGAAGAGGCGTACCTCATGTATAAGGTGAAATTTTTAGTGATAAATTTAGTTTTATTAGTGGCATTTAGCTGGTTACCGAGTATTGTGTTTGCTGATTTGAGCGTCGGCATATTCCCCCGCAGACCCGCGGCAGCATCCGCTAAAGCGTTTCAACCCTTGGCTGAACATCTAAGTCAAGTCCTCGGAGAAAAAGTGAATTTGGTGATTCCGAAAAATTTCCAAGAATTTTGGGAAGGCATGGAGCAGCAAAAGTACGATATTGTGCATTTAAATCAATACCATTACATCAAGGGTCATAAAGAGTTCGGATACCAAGTCATTGTCGCAAATCAAGAATTTGGCACCGGACAAATTTCAGGCGCGCTCGCTGTGCGAAAAGACAGTGGCATCAACACAGTAGCCGATTTGAAAGGCAAGACAATCCTGTTCGGAGGCAGTAAAAAAGCCATGGGAAGTTACATTGCTACCACCGCTGTTTTAAAGCAAGCGGGATTGGAAGCGGACAAAGACTATAAAGTGCAGTTTGCAAAGAATCCACCCAGCGCCCTGTTAGGTGTATATAACAAAGTCGCTGACGCCTCCGGCTCCGGAGACGTAATTTTAAAAATCAAAAGTGTCACCAAGAAAGTCGATGTAGAGCAAATGAAAATCTTGGCGGTGAGCGAACCGTTTACCCATTTGTCGTGGGCGGTTAAAGGCGATATTCCCCAAGATAAGGTGTTGCAAATACAAAAAGCGATGATTTCTCTGGCCGACGATAATGCCGGTAAAGAAATACTAAATGCCGCAAAAGTCGAAAAATTTTACGCTGTCACTGACGCGGATTTTAACAAAGTCAGGCAAATAACCAAATTTGCCATTGGCGAAGAATACTAAGCCGCTCAGATGATTATTTCTATATAAAAGCGTTATGTAACGATGTTTGGGTCTCGATGAGTGAGCCGCGTTGCGTAACGTACCGTTTACCAGGATTGATAGTATGGGTTTGTCTGGAACGAAACTGAAGTTAACGGGGAAATTCCTGCCCCCAATCTTATTAAGCTGTTGTATCGCAATGCTGATCGGCGCATTCGCGGTCTCTAAGGTGGTAAACAACACCTCGCAACAGCAATCAATGATTGCCCAAAACGCTGTACTGGCTGAACAGGAAAGTGCGCGCGAGAAGGCGACCCAAGCGCTGCATGCCAAATCGGATATTATCGGTGCTTTTATGGCAAGAACAGCGCCGGATTTAATAGCCGCTTATGATTTCATTTCTTTAAAATCGTATCAGCAAGACGCTACTCGAGACAAAGATATCATTTACGCCGCCTATCTCAATTCGCAAGGCGATGTCCTTACCGAATTTCAAAAACCTGAAGATGCAGCCGACATCATCGAAAAGAAATACCCAATCACCTATGAGAATGAAAATCTGGGTCACATACTGTTGGGAATATCCACCGAAAGCGTCAAGCGAGGAATTGCCGAAAGTAATGCGCGAATAAGTGAAACCATCCGGGAAGTGGGTAACAGCGGTGATGCGGCCGTGAAGAGTTTCATGATACTGACCGCTATCGAGGTTGTCGCAGTGTTGGTCGTTATCAGCGGTATAATTCTGGTGTTGTTTCGGGTCGCGGTGATTAAGCCCACGAACGAAACCATAGGGTTGATCAAACAATTGTCCGAAGGTAAAGGGGATCTAACGATTCGCCTTCCGACGCAGAACAGTGATGAGATCTCCGATCTTCGCCGCTCAGTAAACGAATTTGTTCAGCAGCTGCAATCGATGATCGCTGCGATTGTCAAGGAGGTAAACGACTTGACAGGTGAGGCAAATGAAGTTCGCCGATACGGGATTGAATTGGCAATGACGGCTGACTCTCAGCAAATGGAAACGGTGCAGGCGGCCATATCAATGAACGAAATGGTCGCAACTGTGCAGGAAGTGGCGCGCAATACCAACGCTGCGGCCGATGCAGCGACAAACGCGGATACTCAGGCCAAAGAAGGAACTCTGGTCGTACAGCATACGACCGCGACCATCAACCAGTTAGCTTCGCAAGTTGAATACTCCGCTGAAGCCGTTCAAGCTCTGGCCAAAGACAGTCTCGGTATAGGGTCAGTATTGGATGTCATCAAAGGTATTGCCGAGCAAACCAATTTATTAGCACTCAACGCCGCCATCGAAGCGGCGCGAGCCGGCGAGCAAGGACGCGGTTTTGCCGTTGTCGCGGATGAAGTGCGGACATTGGCGTTGCGAACCCAGCAGTCGACTCAAGAAATCCAGGAAATGATCGAACGGCTTCAATCAGGTGCGCATAATGCGGTAACCGCCATGGAAAAAGGCCGCGAGCAAGCACAACAAGGTGTGCAACGTGTAACCCAGGCTGGCGAGGCTTTGCAAACCATTAGTAAAACCGTTGCCATTATTCATGAAATGAATACCCAAATCGCGGCCGCTTCTGAAGAGCAAGCCACCGTTGCGGAAGAAATAAACCGCAGCATAGCCAGCATAAAAGAATCCAGCGATAAAACCACCAAAAGTGCCGCACAAACCGGCGAATCCAGCGAAAACCTGTCCAATGTCGCATCGCATCTGGAAAAACTGGTGGGCCAGTTTGTTATTAACTAAATCGTACTATCGATTATCTAGCGGTATCGTTTCATACGGATCGGCTTGAGGAAAACGGCGTGCGAAACGCCAAATGGGATTTGC
>JASFLF010000248.1:0-5734 GCA_050118235.1 Gammaproteobacteria bacterium
ACTGTTTGTTTGGCAAGGTCGCAATGCCATTGGCTGTTATCGAAAAACTTAATGCGCTTATCGTAAGTATCGACAATGGCTTGACGATAAGCCAATTTGTCCGATACACCATGATAGGCAGGTGAATCCAGTGATTCGATATAGTGCTTTAGCGTTGCCCAGCTGGAATAGCCGTATGACCTTGCAACGACGCGTTGAGCATCATTGATAGAAAACTTTTCTGAGAAAATTTCTGAATTCGTCTTTGATTTTAAAGAAGTGTCGCATTGCCGTATTTGATCCAAGCAAGATCTATCACCCTGCCTATGTAGCGCACGTAATGACTTCGCTTCTTTTTTCAGAAACTCGAGATTGGGATATTTTGGTAGAGATTTCATAGAAATCCTCCTTTCGTTTGTCCTGTTGGCCGCGATACAGGTCGAAAGAAGGATTAAATTCTTGTCTGATGGTAGGTGGGGATCATCCCCTTTCCGCGGACCCAGCTGCACCCTACTGTGCAGGATTACAGTCTACCAAAATTAAAGGATTTGGCAATAGTAGTTGGATATTTTATCTGCTTAGCGGAGTGTCCAGTAAAAAAAACTAATGCCTTCTTAGGGCCAGGTAGCCGACCCTCATTTTCTGTTTTCACATGTCTCTGATGCAGCGTTTGCGGACATCGGAGATTTCTCTCTACGACGCGCTAATTTAGGCAAGAGCAGACATTCAGAAATGACACACCACCATTTGTGGTGTGCCATATTAATTACTACGGTTGTCGGTAAAAAATAATAGATGCATTAAGATCCATATCTGTAGGATATGCAGTGTCATTTTGTAAGCTAAAATTCCACCACGATGTATCTCCATCGACATATACAAGACCTCTAAGCATTAGTGGTTGACTGAGAGGAGTGGTGACACCATTGTTTACGTATGCGGTGATTATACGTTCTATTTGTTTCGCAGTATTGCCGGAGGTTAACACCACATCGGCACCAAGAGTGTAGGTTCCAATACCCGTTGATGTATTCGCGGCTCGACCACACACTAGACCTTCAACTTCACGTATTTCCTGTTCAAATATTCCGTCTTGATTAAAACTAATATAAAACTGTCTCGCAATGTCTTGTCCGGAACCTGTGTCAATGGTGCAATCATCTAACCAAACCCCAACCAGGGATGTGTTGCCTGACGGTGGGTTGCCACCGCCGCCGCCACCACCAGATGGAACGAATCCGTGAGTGTTTAAAGCACCATTCAAGGTGATAGGTGCTGTGCTCGAGCTACCTCCCTCTGCAGTTATATTAGGTAACTGCAAACCCGAAAAAGTTGCGGTTTGCTCAGCATCATTTACAACAATTGCTCCACAATCTTCAACAGAACAGTCAATTTGATAGGCGTATACCGGGCTTGATCCCATTTCCCACGTTAACGATACGGCCGCAACCGAACCATCACTAAACCGCTCAACTAACAATGCCGCAGGAATATTACCACCCCCCATTCCGTCAGGAGTTACAATACGCCATCTAATGTGCGTCCCTTCAACCGCCGGATCACCTGGATCTAGCAAACTATAATCGTTGGGATTAAAGTGGATACCAATGGTATCACTATCCGTACCACTCATCGTTAAACAACCATACTGAATAGTATCGGCATTACACTCATAAGTTGAACTTGTACGGGCTCCACTAAAAACTCCGGAATCGGTTAGTGGATCACCCCAGAAGCCGGACACTCCACCGGCAGGTGAAACACTCCCCCTTAATAATCCAGATATTTCACCGCTCGTCAGGTCAATGTATGCAGAAACTAGAGATTCGCCGTTGGTGAGTGATGTCGATTGGCCTGTGATAACACCAAACTCATCAATGACAAATTCCCAGGTTCCACTATCATCACCAGTGAAACTACCCTGGTAGGTGCCTACCAGGGCAGTTTGCATAGCGCTATTAATCGCACCGTTTAAATGTATTAATGCTACACTACTATCAATCAGCCCATTAGTATCACCATAGGCTGCCGTTCTTAAACTTTGCACCAGTGCATCTGCTTCGGATTCAAAATTAGCATTCGTTGAACTGAAATCAAGACTAAGTCCAGATGCTGCATCGTGTACTGCTGAAGTAATAGATATACCGTCGGTGTTCGGGTTACTGTCTTCATCGAGACTTTGCAAAAAACGAGCAATATTCAGAACTTCCGTATTGGACGTATCTGCAGCACCACTGACCAGCGAGACGGGTGTGAGTAAGGAGTCTCCTGCAGCTGATCCTACTAAAATACTTCCTATGAAAAATGATACCGTATCGCCTTCTTCGTAAAGAAATGTCCCGTTGGCATCTGTAAAACCATTTTTACCACTAGGGGAAGATTCAAAACGCAATCCCTGTATTGGGCTATCAATAAATACTCCTGACAACTCGGGTTTGGATGTATCGCCTGAATCATCACTTCCACCTCCACCACTACTGCAAGCTGCTAATAGTGCTAAAAGAAGAAAGAAAAAAGAATACCGGATTGATTTATATAACATGAAAGATCCCCGTTTATAGTTCGATATTATTTTATTCATATCGTTATTTTTTTTGATGCTACGTTAAACCCAAATGAATATCAAGTCATTAACAGCGTCGCTCGCAAATGCCATACGCGTATCTAGTGCAATCGTATATATTTTTTATGTAAAAACCATTACCTCTTACTAACAAACGTAGTGCTAATTTACTATGTATGTGTCGGCAAAATAATTTTGTTTTTCACGAGTAATTGCTGACTCCCTCTCTTCGTTTTGTTTTTACCATACCAACTCATGTACTTCGTACTTCTTCGTGAAACCTTCGACCAGAATGTTTTTGTGTTCCCATACACGCTTTACCAAATCAGAAGTAACACCTATGTATATTGTCCCATTGGGCTTGCTAACATATAGACAAAGGGATTATTTTCCATTTGCTTATAATAATGGATTCCCGCCTTCGCGGGAATGACAATCAAGAGCCACTTTGGGTGAAAAGCCGACCTCGAACGTCTAAATATCTAAGGTCAGCAATCAGTATAAATGAGCTGTACCTAATATTCTTATAAATGGCCGCTGCGCCCTCGATAACAGACTTTCTAGGATACTACACTCGATGAATTTGGAATCTGTTTCAGCAATTGGCGCAATCGGCCATTAGCGGAAGCTTAGTACGCCAGGCAAATGCCAGCGACGCACTAGTGTAGTGTTTCATATAAAACGTGCATTTAGAAAGCCGCTCAAAGCGCGAGTGCGAGGCGCAGAGCGCAGGGAATGTCGGCTACCTTTCCAAGGTCTGCAACGTGGCGATCGTGCTTTGAGTGGCTTCCCGTAGGGCCACATAGAATCTGTAAGACCCATCTCAAGTCTATCTCGTCTAAATGTGCGGTTTATATGAAACACTACACTAGCATTTCGAGGGAAGCTCAATTCATGAGGCCACAAAGGCCGAATAAAAAATACCCAGTCCTGACGTTATTTTGTGAATATTCACACAATTTCGCGTTTATTACGGATTATAATAGGCTAGTTAATCAGCTGAGCATTCCGACGCTTAAGACCATAAGAATATTCTAAATAGTTAATAAATTTACTAAGGGGATGACGTTATGCCGTCTAGTAATTCCGATATCCATTTAAATACACCCAAAGTTATTGCGATCGCTCGTGATTCCTATTTGACCCCCACTTTTGCTTTCTCCGACGCGAAAAACCTGCCAGGTGTGCCTGCGCCAAAATATGGGCAGGATATAACCTTTGGATACAACAGACGGGCGCCAGAAAATAAAAGTGTGGGCACCACCATTGAGCAATTAAAACCGAAAATGCTCAAATTATTGGGCGAATTTGCTTCAGGCGATAAAAGCGGCGTTGCGGAGCACTTAATAAAGCAGTTTCTGGTCGATCAATGCCGCATGGTTACTTACTTTGACAATCGCTCATTAAACAAAGCGGCATCAAACCATGCAAATATCAAAGACTGGTGCAGCCTAGCCATGTCAATTCCGAATACAACACCTATAGCACAAGGTAAAAAAAGAATTCACCAGGCTCTAAGCGATGCAAACTGGGATATCAACAATATAAATATCCCTACTGATCTTGGAGTACCTGCATTTAATATAGGCAGCAAGGCATTTGGAACGAAAGACTTTAATAATGGCCTGGGTTTGATGATAAATGGTGTACAATATGTGTACGCCGTAGCACAGAATTATCACTACGACAGTAAAGCGAATAAATATACATTGGAAGTGAGTTTTATATTTTACGATGTGTTTGGATTGGACGATGATGACTTACATGAATACGGCGCATCGTCAGATTCCATGTTTTCGTCCACTGCTGCGATTGGCATAACAGCTTGGTGGCAATTACAGCATCAGCATGGATATGCGCCGCTGGTGACTCGAATTATTTTGGACCGGACCTACGAGGTGCAAACTAAGTGAATACGATAAAGCGGAACCATCCTGCGCTATTGCTGGCTTCTCTCATATCGGGCTTGCTGCTGACACCGGTATTGTATATCGCAATTGGAGCGCTGGGCGCTTTTTCGATACAGCTGAGTTATTTTATATTGCCGCCATTTATACTTTGCGCGGGGTTTTTGTTTTGGCGCTTATTCTCCAGTTACGGTAGTGCAAACCGGTTAATGATTGTTTTGGAAGCAGTGAGTTGGGCCGGAGTTGTGTTTTTCCTTGTCATCCTTTCAGGATTTCGACTGTTTACATTGGCTGAACGCATCGGTTTTGCCAGTTCCATATATATTGTGGCTGTCTTGATTAGTTACCCTGTGTTGCGTTTTCGGGCAAGTGTATTGTTGTCGCGGGTTGAAAAATTGCCCGAAACAGTTTCGTCGCTGGTTGTGTTAACCATTACCGGGCTTACAGCAGTTGGGTCGGGTTATTATCTTGTTTCACAATCCAGCTTTATGTGAGAAATAGTTGGGTTGCACCGAGCTAAGAGAAGATAGAAAGGGTCATATATCATATTCACTCTTTGTTTTCTCTACCTTTCTGATCAAATCAGCATCAGTCGCTGATTTTAGCTTCGCAATTGTTGTTGTTATACTTCCGATTCACTTCAATCCTTAACAATTTCAAAATCAGCAAGTGTCCGCTTTGCTATGCCCAAAATCTTTCTTTAGCTTCGAACTAACATATTCAATTTAGTGTTCAACTGAAATATGTTAAACAGACAGGGTCTGCAATGGGCACTTATGTAAAGTTGTTGATTATGTGAAGTGAATGGAATGGTATACCTTGATAAGGTAGACGATAAGCGGGCCAGCGGCAGCTGGAACCGCAAAATGCTTAACATAATTTCTGTGCTCGGTTGAAGTGGGATAACCACTTCAGGAGACCACTATGAAACACTTCACATTGTATTAAACTGCGCCAAGCGCATCGGAGGGCATGAGAGTCCCACAACGACGAAAAAATCCAGCGTTACAGTGCATCTGACTCACTGGTCGTCTTTCTGAAAACGCTATAATTATGTGAAGGTTGCAATCTGCGTTTACCCCTGTAGGCAGTGGTAAACGCGTGTTCAGACTTGCAACTTCACATAATCAACAACTTTACATAAGTGCCCTTATGTGAAGCTTCACATAAGGGCACAAACCTGTCTGTCACATAAACACTTCACGTGAAAACCTATTTGTAATTCGGCACACAATACAAAAAAAACACAGAGCAAAGAGCACGTAGCCGAAAATATGTAAGAATA
>JASFLF010000249.1:0-5729 GCA_050118235.1 Gammaproteobacteria bacterium
TACTGTCGCATCCGCACCCAAGAGGGACTGCAAGCGATCGTTTTCGTCGGCGGACAAGGGAGCGTCGACAATGATTTGCTTTCTTTTTCTTAAATTGCTTATCAGCAGCACTACTCCCACAACCAATAAAATAAATGGCCCCGCCCATAACAAATACGTCGTCGGCTTGACGGGCGGGCGGTAACGCACGAAATCACCGTAGCGCTTCACCATGTAATCGACGATTTGATCCTGGGTTTTCCCGGAACCGACCATCTGCCTTACTTGATTTTTTAAATCAACCGCTAACGCCGCGTGAGAATCCGCGATGGTCTGATTCTGGCAAACCAGGCAGCGTAACTCGGCGGTGATTGCGTTGACGCGCTTTTCCATTTCCGGGTCCGCCGCCAGGGGCTCGGCTTCTTTGGCCAAAACACCTGCGGCATGAATACTTACAATAAAACTCAATAACAATATAATTAACTTTAATTTCACGCGCATCCTTCCACACCTTTATATTCTACGGGCGTAACCTGGGGGTCTTCCTGTTCCAACATTTTAACGAGCGGCATCACGCATTCGTTCAGAATACCGGGAGTAATCGGCCCGATCACCTTGTGGCGAATAATGCCTCTTTTATCGATAACAAACGTTTCCGGCACGCCATAAACACCATAGTCAATTCCAACGTTACCTTGGTAATCCACAGCGCTCAACTCATAGGGATTACCGTGTTGTTTTAACCATTGCTTGGCCTGGCTTGGCGCGTCTTTGTAATTTAATCCGTAAATCGGCACCTCGCCGCGCCGCGCCATTTGCACCAGCAAAGGGTGCTCTTGACGGCAAGCCACACACCAGGACGCCCACACATTTAACAACCAGACTTTGCCCAGCATGTCTTTATTGGAAAACTGCTCACTCATGTTATCCAGTTTTTGCAAGGCAAAGTCAGGCGCCGGTTTATTGATAAATGGCGAGGGGACTTCCCTGGGATTCAATGACAATCCTTTATATAAAAAGCCCGCCACTACGAAAAAAATAACCAGTGGAATTAAAAAACGTAGATTTCGTGACATATGAACTCTCTACCCTAATACCTATGTAGTACGTGGTGACAAATTACTTTTCGCTGGTTGCCACTTTATGAGCGGCGACGCCTTCACCCTCTTCGCGATCTTTGACCGCCTGCTCATCTTGTTGTTTTTTGCTAACCAGTCGATAACGACGGTCGGTTATAGCCAGAAACCCGCCGAACGCCATTACCAAACAGCCGCCCCAAATCCAGTCCACGAATGGTTTGTAATAAATGCGCACACTCCAGGCGCCACCACTGACCGGTTCGCCTAAGGACACATATAAGTCGCGAAACAACCCGGTATCGATGGCCGCTTCGGTCATGGGCATGGTCTGCACCAGATATTCGCGTTTTTCCGGATACAAGTTGGTCACCACGTTCCCGTTTTTGGTCACTTTAACGTGGCCACGATTGGCATTATAGTTTGGCCCTTTGACTTTACTGACGCCGTTAAATTGGAACACATACCCCCCCATGCTCACGGTGTCGCCCACTTCCATGCGCATATCTTTTTCAACCTGATAGCTGCTCACCATGGTCACACCGATTATAAAAACCGACACGCCAAAATGCGCCACACACATACCCAGAAAGCTGTTGGGCAAACCGATCATCTTGGAAAAAAAGTTACCCGGTTGTTTGACTTTTTGCACGCGCTCCACCAGGGCGATCACCACAGCCGACATTACCCAGAAAGCCAATCCAAACCCCAGCGGCCGCAACCATCCCCACTCGCCCATGAGAAAGGGCGTAACGACAGCCATAATAATGGCAATGACCGCAGCCCACTTAAGACGGGAAACCAAATCAGGCACGCTGGCTTGTTTCCAGCGCGTAATGGGTCCAATCGCCATCAAGAACACTGCGGGGGCCATTAAGGGAACAAAAACCGCGTTGAAATACGGAGGTCCGACGGAAATTTTCCCCATGCCCAACGCATCCAACAACAGCGGATACAGTGTGCCCAACAAAACCGCAGCGGCCGCTACGACCAGTACGACATTATTCGCTAACAAAAAGGTTTCCCGGGATACGAGTTGGAACTTGCCACCCATTCCCACTTTTGGCGCTCGCCAGGCGAACAACGCCAGCGAGGTGCCGATAGTAATCAATAGTAAAATGAGAATAAACACACCGCGCTCCGGATCGGTGGCAAACGCATGCACCGAGGTTAATACTCCCGAACGCACCAGGAACGTGCCCAGCAGACTTAAAGAAAACGCAAAAATTGCCAGCAATACGGTCCAGTTTTTAAAACTGCCGCGCTTTTCCGTCACGGCCAACGAATGCACTAAGGCGGTCCCCATTAACCACGGCATGAACGAAGCGTTTTCCACCGGATCCCAGAACCACCAGCCGCCCCAACCCAGTTCGTAGTAAGCCCACCAGCTACCCAGGCCGATACCGACCGTGAGGAACATCCACGCCACCGTGGTCCAGGGGCGTGACCAGCGTGCCCAGGCCGCGTCCAGCCGGCCGCTTAACAACGCCGCGATGGAAAACGCAAATGCCACGGAAAAACCGACGTAACCCATGTACAACATGGGAGGATGGATGACCAATCCAGGATCTTGCAACAAGGGGTTAAGGTCGCGGCCGTCCACGGCCGGCGGCAACAGACGATCGAAGGGATTGGAGGTGAACAAGATAAACAAATAAAAACCCACGGACACCAGCCCCATAATGCCGATCACGCGGGCAATCATATCGTCGGGCAAGTTCTTACTGAACTTGGCGACCGCTCCGGTCCATACCGCTAAAAACATTACCCACAACAACATGGAACCTTCATGACCGCCCCAAATGCCAGATATTCGGTAAATGACGGGCAACATGGAATTGGACTGCATGGCCACATAAGCCACTGAAAAATCGTTTTGAATGAAAGCGTACATCAGGCAGCCAAACGCTGTGGCCACAAACAGCAACTGGGCTTGTGCGGCGGGCTTGGCGATGGCTATCCAGGATTTTACGCCAAGTTGCGCACCGGCGATGGATACTACGCCTTGCACGATTGCTATGCATAAAGCCAAAATCAGTGCGAAATGTCCTATTTCTGGAACCATGACTGCCCCTCCTGTTAATCAGTACTTATAGTTAATCGGTTTACGCTGGGATGCTATTTACTGTTGCGACATGCTTGCCGCGGATTGCTGTTTGGTCTTTTCCAAGGCCTCGGCCACTTCGGGCGGCATATAGGTTTCATCGTGTTTGGCCAACACTTCTGATGCCTTGAATGTGCCATTGGGAGCCAATTTTCCTTGTGCCACGACACCTTGGCCTTCGCGGAACAAATCGGGCAGGATACCGGTATAAGTCACCGGAATGGTATAAGCGTTGTCCGTGACTTTGAAATGCACTGTCAGACCATCGTCTTCACGCTGCAAACTGCCTTCTTCCACCAGCCCACCCAATCGGAACACCCGGTCTGCGGGGGCCTGTTTGGCTTGAATATCGCTGGGACTAAAGAAAAATACCATGTTGCTGTTGAATGCTTTAAAAATCAGGGTCAAGGCAATACCCAGCACCGCCACTCCGGCAACGATAATCACCAACCTTTTATGTCTCGTCTTCATTTTTCCACCTGTGTATTCATACGGACCATGCGCGCCAGTCGTTGCAGAATGGTTCGTTTGTTGCGAATTACTAAAATCACTTCAACTAACATGAATAATGCTGTGACGCCATACGAGCCCCAAACATAGAAGGCGTAGCCGCCCATTGCAAAAAATTCCGAAATACTGCTCATTTCTTATTCGCCACCAATTCCTGTACCCATGTGGTTTGTTTTTCCCGCTCCAGGATAATATTGCGCGCCCGCATCAACACCACCGCGATGGCATACATCCAAAAAGCAAACACCATAATCATCATAGACTGTACCATGGTGGCGGCCATTTTAGGCGCCATGGTAGGGCTTACCGATGCGCCTTGGTGCAAGGTATTCCACCATTTCACGGAAAAATAAATGATCGGCACGTTTACCACGCCCACCACGGCGATCAAGGCGCTGGCTCTGGAGGCCCGACGCGGATCGTCAATAGCCGATTCCAAAGACATAAATCCAATATACAGAAACAGTAAAATCAATTCGGAGGTCAATCGCGCGTCCCAGACCCAGTAAGCCCCCCAGGTCGGCTTACCCCATAACGCCCCCGTCCACAATGCGATAAACGCGAACATGGCACCGGTGGGCGCCAGTGCCGAAGCCATCATCTCCGACATTTTGATATTCCATACTAACCCCACAAAAGCGTACATAGCCATGACGATATAGATGAACATGGACATCCATGCCGCGGGTACGTGAATAAAAATGATGCGATAACTATCGCCTTGTTGGTAATCGCTGGGGGCAACGAAAAATCCGAGATACAATCCGATCGCGGTCAACACCACCGCCAGTAAGGCGAAGATGGGAATTAACTTGCCCGCGAGAGGATAAAAATTCTTGGGAGAAGAAAAATACAACCAGATAATTGAATTTTGTAAGGCCATTCTTTAGGTAAAAAGTTTAGGTAAAATCGTTCGTTAACTAATCTAAGCTGATTCTTAGTGCGGCAGCGGTCGCCCACGGCGTCAACACCAATGCCATGGCTAAAAACGCTCCCAGCAATGACAAATGGGCTTCGATCCCGAGTCCGGCGGCGGCTGATTCCACCGCACCGGCGCCAAAAATCAGTACCGGAATATACAATGGCAGCACCAATAAAGAAACCAGCACGCCCCCGCCGCGCAATCCTACGGTCAGTGCGGCCCCCACGGAGCCGATCAAACTCAGCACCGGAGTTCCCAGTACCAATGTGACCATCAAAATGCCAATGGATTCCGCATTTAATCCCAATTGCATGCCTAATAGCGGCGAGAATATCACCAACGGTAGCCCAGAAACCAACCAATGAGCAACCACTTTATTTAACACTATGATCGCTAAGGGATGCGGCAGCAATAATATTTGTTCCAATGTGCCATCCTGGTAATCGTCGGAGAACAATCTCCCCAACGACAGCATGGAGGCAAGCAAGGCGGCCACCCAAATCACGCCCGGGGCGATTTCCCGCAAGGTATCGATTTCCGGCCCCACACCCAAGGGAAACAAGCTGACCACGATCAAAAAGAAAATTAATGTAGTCAATACGTCCGCCCGACGGCGCATGGCCAGGACCAAATCGCGCCCCAACATGGAGCGGCATGCGGTAATCAGACTAGGTTCTGTCATTTATGGTGTGTATTTAAGAATCCAAGTTAATGTGTCTGATTTTGCCGGTGTCGATCTCAACTTCCTGATGGGTGGTCAAAATCACCATGCCATCGGCCCGCACATGGTCGGCGATCAATTGCTTCAGCAACTCCACCGCCGCTACATCCAACGCATTGAAGGGTTCATCCAACACCCACAATGTGGCGTTGTACGCAAGCAATTGTGCCAATGCAACCCGCCGCTTTTGCCCGGCGGACAACACCTTAGTGGGTAGATCCGCCCGCCCCGCCAGTCCCATCTTGGCAATGGCTTTGAGCAAGCTGTCTTCATCTCCCGGTAATCCCGAAAGTTGACCCACCAGGCGCAAATTTTCATAAGCGGTCAAATCGCCTTTAATAGCGCCCAAGTGCCCGAGATAAATCAGATTATTGAAAAACACTTCGCGGATGGAACGAATGTTCTTTCCTGACCACA
>JASFLF010000250.1:0-5723 GCA_050118235.1 Gammaproteobacteria bacterium
GTATCGTCCAATAACTCCTGCAGCATGCTACGTTTCCTTAGTGATATGTTTCCCTAATACCTAAGTTCCTTACTGTTTATGTTTCCTTCTTGCTTTGCACGGAAGTGAAAGCGTCTTCCACACGGGTGTTAAGCTCCCGCAGATAGTCGGCTAAATTCCAACTCAGACGTTGTCCACCACCGCTCAATTCAATGCCGCACAGCAACTCCGGTGATCCACTGTATTGAGTGTCAATCCCTTCGGCGATATATTCATGCACGGCCCGGGTGATGCGGGCGCGTGTTGTGGAATCCAGTTCGAAGGCGGAATGGATGCGCAGCGGTTCGGACGCCCCGGCTACGGCTCGCGCCAACGCATTGCGGGAATCCTTGTCCAGTGATTTCAAGCGCGTGATGAACGATGCGATCACTTGTTCTTCCAGTTCGGCATTGGCCAGGTCACTCAACGCTTTACGGCTGATGGCTTGTATGGCTTCGGTGGATTTTTTCCGGAGAATTTTTAAAAACTCTTCTTTGTCTTGCTCGGCCTGCCCTTGCCACTGTTTCTGTTTTTCGTTGACTTCTTCACGCGCCTGGTCCAGCAGTTGGCGTTTTTCCTCCTCGGCTTGTTGCTGCGCTTTGCTAATCAACTCCTCGCGCTGTCGATCAAGTTGTGCAGCTTTGTCTTGGTATTGTTGCTGTTGCGCCAGAGCCTGTTGCTCGCGCTCTTGTGCCGCTTGTAGCTGCTCAGCAATACGTTGTTCCCGCCTATCCATAGCTCGTATTACCGGTTCATACAAAAAGCGTTTCAGCAACCATACCAGGACGAGAAAATTGATGATTTGCGCCGAGACTGTAATCCAGTCGACTGTCACGGATCAGCCTCCCGCCGCTGTCCCGACCTGTGTGATGACATGGTCCCAAAAAGGATTGGCAAAAATCAAAATCATTGCCACGACGAAACAATAAATCGCGGTGGACTCAACCATCGCCAGGCCCACAAATAAAGTACGGGTGATGGTATTGGATTCGTCCGGCTGTTGGGCGATGGCGCTCAACGCCTGAGCCACGGCTCGGCCCTCGCCCAACGCCGGACCTAGGGAGCCGATGGCGATGGTCAAGCCGGCGGTCACAATAGACGCCATGCCGATGAGTGAAATATTGTCCATTTGGCGCTCCTTGTTGTTCGTTGTTCGTTGTTCGTTGTTCGTTGTTCGTTAACCGATAGTGTGTTCCTAGGTGTTAATGTGCATTGATTTTGCTCAATAACTATAGCTTAGCCTTGTGGTCCACCACGGCTATTATTGTTATTGTGATGCTCGTCGGTTTGCGCGGAAGTCGCCGAGGCGATGTACACCATGGCGAGGATGGCAAAGATATACGCCTGGATCATGCCGGTGAGCAGGCCGAGCAACTGCATGACTATGGGAAAAAAATAAGGCGTTAAACCGATGAGTATAGCCACTATGACGGTGCCGCTCATGATATTGCCGTACAAACGTACCGCCAGGGCTATGGTGCGGGATATCTCGCCGATGATGTTGAACGGCAGCATGAGCACCGACGGTTTGATGTAGTGCTTGAGGTAATTAAGCGGGCCTTCGAAAGCGATGCCATACAAAGGCACTGCGATAAACACGCAAATAGCCAGAGCCGTGGTAGTGGAAAGCGAACCGGTAGGCGCCATATAACCTGGCACAATGTTAAGTAGGTTGGACATGGCGATGAACAAAAACAAGGTCCCCACAAACGGAAGGTAACGACCGGGCTCCTGGCGACTGACCTCGCGGATCTGATCGCGTATGCCGGTCACCAGCACTTCCAGCAGGTTCTGCCAGCGTGAAATCTTGGTGCCTGTAGAAAGACGACGGGTGACCAGCCAGGAAATCAGCGTCAGCAACGCCATTACCAGCCAGGTGTAACCAATAGTGGCGTTCAGGGAAAATACGTCCCACCGCCATAACACAACGTCGTCAGGGCTAATATTCATGCGGGCGTTTCTTGTTTGGAGTTTGATAACGGCATATTCCGGCGTATGTGGCGGATCGTTAGGCTGCGCAGTATTAAAAATCCGGCCAGTGCCGCCAGCAGGTGGTCCCAACGGGCATCACCCAGAAGCCAATAAAACGCGGCAATCAGCAATCCCATGCGCACGAAAAAGCTCATCGCCAGCCAAATAGCGGGGCGCTCCTGGCTATGAATACGCCTCACGGTAAACCATAAACCGGCAAAATACCCCACACCCAAGACCGCGCCGGCAAGAAACATCAAAATCAACATTGGTAACTCGTTCATACTCACTCCTTTTTAGCCTGTATTGAACGCTGCGACCAGCGCTGCAACAGTCGAAACAAAACCAAAAATACAGCGCCTAGCACCGTCCCTGAGATAAGTTGAATAGAACCTATTACAGCGACCCCGTCCACTCAACAGCGTCCAGAGTGTATGGATGTCAACGCTTTCACTCACGGCCACTCTCCTGCTTGACCCAAAACCAGGCATTGAGACACCCCAGCGCCACACCGATGATCAAAAAGGTCAACGTCCAAGAGGGCTTGCCGGGAAAACGGGCATCCAACCAAACACCGATTGCGATACCGATCAAGGTGGGAATGGCAACCGACCATCCCACCAGGCCGAACATACCCAGTCCGAACCAAGCGGTGTGTTTGCGTTGTTCCTGAGCACGCCGTTTGCGCTCGGCGCGGTGGCCCACAGTGTCATGCAGCGGCGGTTTGGGTTTGTATCCCCCGGGATCGTCCGGTGGATCAACCATGGAATTTCTCCTGCAATTCCCTGAAACCGCGTAACGTGCCGGCTTCCAATCGTGCCAGCGCGGTGCGGGTTTTGCGCTCGTGTTCATCCAGTTCCAGGAAACGCTCTTCCACCAAGGTGTGCAGGCGTTCCAGATCGTTGTGGCGCACCCCGTTTAAAGTGGAGACAAGCACATCCCGGCCGCATTTCACCAAAACGCCTTCATCCACGGCCGCATAACTCTCTTCTCCCCGTTCGGCGCAAAAACATAAAATGCCGGGTACCAGCGCCGCGACAAAATCCACATGCCGTGGCAAAAGACAAAACTCCCCATTGACCGCTTCGGCAATTATTTTGACCACCGCCTCATCCACCAGTACCTCGGTGGGCAATAAGACGCGTAAGCGCATGGAATGTATATTTTCGGCCTCGCCATTGCTCATGTTTTTGTTCCTATTTTTTCAACCTGGGTTCATTCGACTCGCTTTACTTGTTCGCTTTAAGGTGCCGCGTTTTGTTCTTCCACCGCGTTGACTTCATCCACATCGCCAATCATATACAAAGCTTTTTCACCCACTTCCGCGAATTCCCCGGACAGAATGCGCTCGCAGCCTTCGATGGTTTTCTCCAGCGGCACCAGTTTGCCCGCCTTGCCGGTGAACTGTTCCGTGGTGAAAAACGGCTGGGTTAAGAAACGCTCCAGACGGCGAGCCTTGCTGACTTTCCCACGATCCTCGCGGGAAAGTTCCTCAATGCCCAACATGGAGATGATGTCTTTGAGGTCTTCATATTCAGCAAGCACACTGCGCACTTGCTGGGCAACCTGATAGTGGCGCTTACCCACAATGCTTGGGGTTAGCATTTTGGAATCGGTTGCCAATAGATCGATCGCCGGATAAAAACCCTGACTGGCGCGTTTGCGCGACAGCACAATGGAAGCCGACAAGTGTGCGAAAATGTGGGTGGCGGAAGGATCGGTAAGATCATCGGCGGGCACGTATACCGCTTGCACCGACGTGATGCTGCCATTGCGGGAGCTGCAGATGCGCTCCTCTAGCGCTGCCAACTCCGAGGCCAGCGTGGGCTGATATCCTACCCGCGAGGGTACCCGCCCCAGCAATCCGGAGACTTCAGTACCCGATTGCACGAAACGGAACACATTATCGATCAGCAACAATACGTCGCGTTTCGCCACATCGCGGAAATACTCCGCCACCGTCAGCGCCGAGTGTCCGACACGAAAGCGGGCTCCCGGCGGCTCGTTCATCTGACCATAGATCAATACCGCCTTGTCCAGTACCCCGGACTCTTTCATAGAACCGTACATTTCTTCCGCCTCGCGCATGCGTTCACCGATTCCACAGAACAAACTAACGCCCTCGTATTGCGCTGCCATATTATTGATTAGCTCATTGATCAACACAGTTTTGCCCACACCCGCCCCACCGAACATGCCGGATTTTCCACCCCGCTCCAGAGGGGCCAATAAGTCTATGGCTTTGATGCCGGTCGTAAATATTTCAGTGCTTGTGGTGCGCTCGGCCAAGGGTAGCATCGGGCGGTGAATAGGCCAGTATGCGTCGGCCTCGACAGGGCCCTTGGCATCGATTGCTTCACCGAAGACATTGAACATGCGTCCCAATAAAACGTCGCCAACCGGCATCATGAGTGTTCCGCCAGTATCCGTTACCGGCATGCCACGGCCCAGGCGGCGAGTGGAATTGAGCGCAATACACCTTACCGTGTCCATGTTTAGATGGGTTTGTACTTCCAGCACTACTTTGTTTTCGGTGCCGGTACGAAGTTGCTGGTTGCGCGGCGGCAAAGGGGGCTCAAAACGCACATCCACCACATTGCCGCGCACAGCAATGATTTGACCAAGGTGATTTTCCTGGATCGGTTCCGCACTACGTTCTTTTTGATGCTCGCTGTGCTGAGCGTGGTGATTCACTGAGTGTCCTTCTATATTGTTTATTCTTTGTGCTCGTTACTCCACTCAAACATAGAGTCTTTTGTGGTAAGCATAAGTCAATCAGTTCCTATATGCGAAATCAGTATGGTATTAATTTTATGTTTTTTGAGCACCATCACGCGATAAGTGATAAATATTTTATTTATGGCCAATATTTCTTGAATACTTCCAAAGTTTCTCCTTCGCGGATATGTGCGGTAACGGTGACATAAACCAAAACAATAATATTGTAAGCTTGATTACGGATCTTTGATTTAGATAAACGTTTCGTTAATTAATCTATTTGCTGCATGGAAGGACTGCTGGCATTGAAATCCCGCAATGTCGGAAAGTTTCAACGTTGTAGAATGGTGATTTCGACGGTGAATCGGTATAGTCAGCTATTAAAAATGAATCAATTTCCGATCGAATCAGTAACTAATCAAAGCCCAGAGGAAAAAACCGATGAATCTTGGTCCTTGTGATATTGGTGTTTATGGTGCTAATCTTTATATCAACACCGCATTGTTTGACGAAGGATTGTTTGACGAAGCATTGTTTGACGAAGCATTGTTTGAAGAAACATTGTTTAGCGATGGCAATCAGACACCGGAGAAAGCGCAGGAAGTTCCACCGGAACGGCCCGAGGAAATCCCCCCGGAAGAGGAACCGCCGGGTTTTGTCCCGGGACAACCTTCCGAGGAGCCGTCACAACCGCCGTGGGAATCCCCTCCCAGCGAACCGCCTATAGAAATTCCCCAAGACACGCCGCCGGAGGTTTGAACAAGTAGCCAATTATCTCAGCCGCATTTTTACCGGCTCAAGTACAATGCGCCGGTGGCTTAGTCCCACTATTATGTCTATATATTATCTTCAAAACGGCGCAGGCGTGCGCGCAATTCCTGCAGTTCGTCCAGAAGGTCCAGCGCCAGGGCGGCTCCTGCCCAGTTGACACCCAGATCTCTGCGCAACTGTACTGCGCAGCGGACCCGGCGCACACTGGCGCCGTGGAAACGCCATACACTGACTTCACGGCCACT
>JASFLF010000251.1:0-5716 GCA_050118235.1 Gammaproteobacteria bacterium
TGGTGATGACCTTCGAAGATATTACCGACCTTAAGCAGGCAAAAGACTCCTTGCGCGAAAGCGAGCAAAGATTGTCTATGGCATTTCGGGCGACCAACGACATGATTTGGGACTATGATTTCACGGGTGGTAAGGTTTGGTGCAACACAGGCTATGCTAAATTATTTGGAAACCGGCCGATGGAGACACATGATTCCTGGCAATGGTGGTCGGATCATATTCATCCCGATGATCGAACGCGAGTTGTCCCATCGTGCCAAGCGGCCCTGGACGGTGGCGGCGATCGATGGTTTGAGGAGTACCGTCATCGTTGTTTGGATGGTTCTTATGCCCATATAATCGATCGTGCCTATATCGCGCGGGATGCCAATGGTAAAGCCATTCGCATGATTGGCGCCATGCTCGATATCACGGAGCGTAAAAAAAGAGTGGAGGAGATTTATACACAGCGCGAAATGCTGCGCATAATTTTTGATACAACACCTTGTATGATGGTGTTTAAAGACCAGGATTCAGTATATCAAATGGTGAATCAGTCCTTTTGCGCCTTTCTGAATAAGAAAAGAGAGGACATTCTTGGTCATACCGACCAGGAATTGTTCCCCCGGATTGAGGCGGAAATCTATCGGCGAGACGATATCAAGGTTATGGAAACCAGTAAAACACAAAAGAAGAATGAAAATGTAACCGGCGCTAAAGGCAAGTGTTTATTGGAAGTGACTAAAACACCGGTACGTGACTCATCACGCAATTGTATAGGGATTCTGTGTTCCGTTCGTGAGGTCAGTGAACAGCCGGTTCCTCGAACAGAAGCCGTAAGCGAATGAAATTCAATAAACTGCGTAAAAAGGCCGAGGAAAAGCTCAAATTGGTTCCTCAATTTGAGGATGTCGATCACTTGTCCTCCGGTGAAATACGTCATCTTTTGCTCGAGCTGCGTACCCGGCAAATCGAGTTGGAAATTCAAAACGAGGAACTGCGCCAAACACAAGAAGAACTTGTCGCGGCTCGTAATCTTTATGCAGATCTTTATGAATTCGCGCCTATAGGTTATTTCAACCTCGACGCCAAGGACCAAATAGTGGACGCCAACATGACGGCGGCGGACATGCTGGGAATAAATCGATCTGAGCTCATGAATAATCCGTTGTCAGAATTTATTTTAAAAGAAGATCAGGATATTTACTATCACATGCGGCGTAAGCTTTATAAAACCAAATATCGCCAGAGCGGTGAACTACGCATGTACAACAAGGGTGGTAGTCCGATTTGGGTCAACCTTCGCTGCAACGCCATTACGGATGAGGCGGACTATATTTATCGCTATAGAGTATCTATCAGCGATATTACCGAACAAAAAGCGGCCGAACTGGAATTAACAGCTTATCGGGATCAATTGGAGAAAAAGGTCGCCGAACGTACCGAAGAGTTGGAATTGCGCAGCAAAGAATTGGAGGCTTTTAGTTATACCATCGCCCATGATTTGCGTTCGCCATTACGCACCATTACCAGTTTTAGCCAAATACTGCTGACGGACGCGGGGCTGAAATTAAATCAAGAGGAACAAGATAGCTTGCAGCGCGTCATTGCCTCCGCTAAATACATGGCTGAACTTATTGACGATATTTTAAAACTTTCCAAGGTTAATCGCGGCGAGTTTCTTGTCAAGAATATCAATCTCAGCCAGCTTGTGTGGGATATCATCAACGACTTGCAAGACAACGATAAAGAACGCTCCGTGGCTGTCAAGGTGGCGCCTGGCTTGCATTGCAAAGGTGATAAGCGGCTAATACGTATTGCCATGCAAAACCTGTTGGGTAACGCCTGGAAATATACCAGCAAAAAAACACAGGCGCTTATTGAAGTGGGAAGTATTGAAGAAAACGGCAAGAAAATATTTTATGTGCGCGACAACGGCGCCGGTTTTGACATGAAGTATGCGAACAAGTTATACATGCCTTTTCAACGTTTACACCGCCAGGAAGAGTATGAGGGTACCGGTGTCGGTTTGGCCACGCTGCAGAGGGTCATATACCGCCATGGCGGTGAGGTATGGGCAGAGTCCGAAGTGGGCAAAGGTGCAACTTTTTATTTTACATTGAAATAAGGGATAAAGGATTAGCACGTGTAGAGAATGGTAAATGGATTTCTGTGTGTTTTGATGGCGGGATTACTACTAAGCGGTTGCCAGTCCTTTATAAACCTGCAGGCGTGGCCGCCGCCTTATTCTCTGCCTGCCGGAAGCGGCGTCTCTATTAACCGGGACTTGAGCGTTGCCCCATATGCCGTTTCGGTTTGGATTCAATACGGCAAAGTGCTGCGTAGACGCGATGTAAACTTGAGTTATGCCAATTGCCGCTTCGAGCTGTATACCTTACAGGCTGTTGAAAGAACGATTTACAAAGGCGAAGCACGCATTGAAAAATTTGTAAACAGCACCGATTATGTTTCCAGTGGCTTTTTCACGTTTGCTTCTCTGGTGAATGTCTCTGGCGACGACGGCGCGTCTACGGCGGGAATATACTCCACGAACATTTATCTGCAATCCGCCAAACAGCCCGACTTATATCGCCTTATATGCGAGCATTGGGATGATCCGGCGTCAGGCTCGTATTTGACGATTGCGCAAATTCAGGAGGCATTGGGGAATATTGCCACTTTGCACCAATCCAATTAAGTTTCCGTCCGGGCAACGGAAACCATAAGGAAAAAACGGGGATATTGTCAGATTTTTAAAGAAGGCAGGTAGGATATGATTCGACTCACCAGGGCGTTGCACGCTTGGGGAAGCCCTGAGTTTAACAGCGTCCTCAAGCAAGAAATCGAACAGTTACATGTTGAGCAACTGCCTTTGCAGCAGGGGTTGTCAACCAGCAGTTACGCCGTTGACAACAAGCTCAAGGCGATGGTCATCCGTGTTTCGGACGAAAGCGGTGTCATATGCGCAAAAGTCGGTATTTTTTATTCCGGGGTTATAGCAGGTTGCAGTTGTGCGGATGACCCCACGCCCGTTGACGAACAAACCGAATATTGTGTTGTTCAACTTAAAATCGACAAAAAAACAGCGGATACTTCAGTAGCATTGGCCGAAGACTAGATCGAATATCCGCACTGTTTAAATGCGGTCTTGTTGGTTGAATCAGATTATCGAATCCGCGTCATGCTGAGACCCAACGCAACGACTCCCAGCAACAACATCATACTGTATTCAAACAAATGGTCGCCGATACCACCGCCTTTGAGAAAGATGTCGCGAATCACTATCAGGTAGTAACGAAGCGGGTCCAGCCACGTGATTAGCTGCACGCTTTGCGGCATATTGCGAATAGGAAAGGCGAAGCCGGATAATATCACCAGCGGCATTATCACAAAAACCGCCAGCAGCATGGCTTGTTGTTGGGTGCTGGAAAAGCTGCTGATTACCAACCCTAACCCCAAGGTACTCATTAAATACAACAGCGTGCCTACCAGCAGCGCCAGTGGATCACCGCGAAACGGCACTCCAAACCAGGCAACGGCAACCGTAGTTACTAATATAACGTCAAACAAACCCACGCAGGCGACCGGAACCATTTTGCCAACGACGAACTCCAGGCGCGCCAGTGGCGTTACCATCAAGCGCTCTAATGTGCCTATTTCCCGTTCGCGCACGACGGTCATTGCAGTCAGTATCATAGTGGCGATTAAGACCACATTGGCGATGATACCCGGCACGAAATACTCGCGATCTTCCAGATTGGGATTGAACCAGGCGCGGTGCTCGATTTCGATAAGCGGCGTTTTTTGGGTGCCGGCCAAAACGCTATGTTGCAGGGCTTGACTCAGCTGCCCCACAACCAGCAGCGCGCTGTTGGAGTCCGAGCCATCGGCGACCAATTGTATGGCGCCGCTGGATTCGAAATTGTAAGGAAACCGTAATATGGCGCGCACATCGCTTCGGTTTATGGCGTCCTCGGCAATACGCATATTGTCGAAATAGTGCAAACGAAAGTGTCCGGTTGCCGTGACATCGGACAACAGCGCCCGGGAGAACGCGCTGTGTGATGCATCCACCACGCCGACATTGGCGTTTTTCACATCAAATGTCGCCGCATAACCGAATATGAACAATTGCACGATTGGAGGCACTATCACAAAAAACCGCATGCGCGGATCGCGCAGTAATTGCAGAAACTCTTTTCCCAACAAAGCGCGTAGCCGAATCCAGCTTTGGGTAATGAGTATTGTCATGATGACAGTAATCCCAGCTTTTTGGCGCGAATAAACGTGAGGCGGGCCAGCAGCAACAGAATTATCACCAAAGCAAGCACTTCCGTCCACACGACTAATGGGGATATGCCTTTTAAGAATATCAGTTTGGATAGCGCTACGTAATAACGTGCAGGTACGATATACGTAAAATATTGCAATACGACAGGCATATTTTCGATGGCAAAAACGAATCCTGATAATAAAAAAGATGGCAAGAATGTACTTACCATAGACATTTGGCTGGCCAGCATTTGATTACCCGCCGCAATGGAAATCAACGCACCTTGTAGCATGACCACCAACAAAAACAAACTGGATACCACTGCCAGGTCAATTATCGAGCCGCGAAAGGGTACATCAAATATAAATACGGCCGTCGAAGCGGCTACGGCGAGATCGGCAAGACCAATAAAAAAATATGGCATCAGTTTACCCACCAAAAATTCGCCGCGAGTCAGCGGCGTGGTGCGCAACATGACTAAATTGCCTTGTTCCATTTCACGGGCAATGGTTAAAGATGTCATCAAGGCGCCTATGACGGCCATGACGATAGCGATAACACCGGGCACAATGGCAATGCGGCTTTCCTTGGTTTCGTTAAACCAGGTGCGGTCATCAATGTGTATCGGTGGTTGCATGCCGCGTTGCAGTAGGTAGTCGTTGAGCAGCGCTTGGGCATAGTTGCGTATCATCCGTGCGGTATTGGCGTCCACTCCATCGACGATTAATTGCAAGCTGGCATGGCCGCGTTGTAGATCACGGGCGAAGGTTTTCGGAATAACCATACCCGCCCAAATTTCACCGTGTTGGATGGCATCGCCCAACGCATTACGGTCGGAATAAAAATGGGTGATGTTGAAGGCATGACTGGCATTGACCCGTGCGGTGATTTCATTGGATTGCGCGTCTAACGATTCTTGTAACACGCCAATAGGCGCTTGGGTAATGTCCAGGCGAATGGCATAGCCGAATAAGAACAATAACATGGTAGGCATCAAAAGAATCAGTGCCAGGCTGCGCGGATCGCGAAACAAATGCCACCATTCTTTGCGCGCCATGGCGCGTACGTGTTGTAGATTCATACACTGTTGCCTTCAGTGACTTCTTCCAGAACCGCTACGAATACGTCCTCCAATTCCGCTGCCGCCGGCTCCAACTTAATATTCGATATTCTATGTTCCTGCAATGTGGATTTGATTTTCCGTATAACTTCGGCGCTGTCTGCGCCAGACTCTAACCGTATGCGCAGTTGTCCCGCATGGGGTATGGTTTCCAACACCTGCTGCATGGAATTGATAGCTTGTGCGCACGACACGCAGTCCTCGGCGCGCAGCTCCAGTATCGGAGTTTTCAACGTTCGTTGTTGCAGGTGTTGCGGGGTATCTTCGGCGACAATTTTACCGGCGTGCATCAATGCGATGCGGTCGCAAAACAATGCTTCATCCATGTAGTGGGTGGTGACCAA
>JASFLF010000252.1:0-5711 GCA_050118235.1 Gammaproteobacteria bacterium
TGACCAAACCGGAAGAAAAACCAATTCGTTGATAGAATTTAACAATTTGCTGCCCGAAGCGGAACGTTTTGGTCCGGATGGATTTAATCAAGTATATATCCGTTCCGGTTGGTCTTCCGATGACACATTTATCAGCTTTCGAGCCGGAGACTCTTTTACGCAACATGGGCATTACGATGCGGGACATTTCACTTTATTTAAGGGTGCTCCTTTGGCTATTAATAGCAGTGTATACGGTAAGTTTACCGGCCCAAACAGATTGGATTATTCTATCAGAACTATAGCGAAAAACTCCTTGTTGATTTTGCGGCCGGGAGAAATCGTGCACCCGAATAGAAAATTTACGGAAAACGTCTCAGACGGAGGACAACGAGTTACACTTCCTACCGGTAGCGACATTATCAGTGTAAAAGACTGGCTCAACAAAAAAGAGCATGGACCGCACTTAGAGGGTGGACACATTGAGACATTCGAATATAAAAACTCGGACTTTGCCTATGTGGCAGCTGATTTGACGCGCGCTTACAACAGTACCGTTTATGATGATAACAGTGAAGGTGGAAAAGTAAAATCAGTTAAACGGGAATTAGTATATTTGTTTGATGAAGATCGATTAATTGTTCATGATACGATAGAAAGCACAAACAAAGCATATATAAAAAAATGGTTATTACACAGCGTAAGCAAGCCACAGGTTGACGATTTAACAGTCCTAAAAGGGACGATTGACAATGGCATCATGCAGAGTCATGCCACTAAAGCGGTAATTAGCAACCAAAAAGGCCATTTAACCGTACAGTGTATCTATCCTGCCGATGCCGTTATTCGCATGGTAGGCGGCAAGGACTATCAATATTATGTGGAAGTCGACGGAGACGAGCGGGATTTGGATGGGAAGAATTTCAGTGAAGGCGCGATTTCCAAGCCGTGGTTTGATATTGGAATGTGGCGTATCGAGATTCAATCAGAAGCCTCAAGTAGTAATTCAGAATTTCTAGTTTCTTTGGCGCCCGGACTTAATGAAGTTAGGCGCGACGATCTGCAGAAGTTGATAGTCCAAGGTAAAGCAAAAGCAGTAGCGAGCCGGGATTCGATAGTATTATTTACGGACAACAACACCAATGGCGCGGTAAACTTCACCATGCCGGACAGGCAGAAAAACATTTATATTGTAGGCATGCGAGAAAATATACCTATTACAATATCGATAAACAAAATTCCCCAAGACAAAATATACAGTCACAAAGGCATCACCAAATACGAGCTAGCGAAGATCGAGGCAAAAGAAAGGCGCAAGATAGATATCAGCTGGTGATTAAAACGCTTCCACCATGGGCCGCTATTACTGAATAGAAGAATACAATGACTGTCCTGAAAACTCGCCGAATTGCCGTTATATGCGCATTTCTATCTTCAATGGGTATAACATCCCTGATGCCGGAAAAGTTACACGCAGAAAGCCTTCCTGAAACGATTAAAGAAATCAAACCAAGCATTGTTGGCATTGGAACAATTCAAGCAACACGAACACCAAAGGCAAAACTATCGGCTACGGGATTTATTGTGGGTAATGGGACAATAGTTGCCACCAACGCTCATGTCGTATCCGATTCGATAAATGATGAAAATAACGAGCAAAGAGTTATTTTTGTAGGCACTGGTCAAAATCCGGAAATACGTTATGTAAAAGACATCCTCACTAACCAGGAACATGATCTTGCTCTGCTAAAGATAGACGGCAAGCCGTTGCCGGCGTTGCGGTTAGGGGATTCGGATAAAGTATTGGAAGGGCATGTTTATGCATTCACGGGATTTCCCATCGGCGCGGTATTGGGATTATATCCGGCTACGCACAGAGCTATGGTATCTGCCATCGCCCCCATAGTCATACCTGTTAATCAGTCTTCTCAGCTCAATACTAAATTAATACATATGCTGCGCTCCCCATTTAAAATTTTTCAACTAGACGGTACCGCATATCCAGGCAATAGTGGAAGTCCATTGTATGATCCACAATCCGGTGAAGTATTTGCGTTAATAAACATGGTGTTCGTAAAAGAGGGGCGAGAAAATGTATTGTCAAATCCCAGTGGGATTTCGTTTGCCATTCCGATAAACTATTTGACTGAGCTACTGTCCAATAATGAAAATTTCATCATAGGTCATTAAATTGTAAACTATGATGTGTTAACATTCGCTCAACTACAAAATCGAATTACGGTTGTCGGGAAATTTTACATTTTTAATTTTTCTCACAGGTGCAATTCGGTCCGAGAGCAAAATTTTCTACATAAGTAATTGTAATTCTGGAAGATGTCAGTATTGGATTGCAATTTGCATCGTTTTCATTGGATATCCGCACGAGGTAGAGATAATAATCATGTCACAGAAACAGGAATCGGGAGCAGAAGACTCGAGCGACACTCAAATTCAGGAAGATGGGCAAAGCCAAAGTCGTCGCAAATTTATCAAAGGGGCCGCGACGGCAACACCGATCATATTGTCTGTTGCTAGCCGGCCGGTATGGGCACGGAATTGCTCTTTGTCGGGCCAACTGTCGGGAAATTTATCGGATCAAAATGATCCTGTGTGCGCCGGTGAAGGCTGTTCAACAACTTTTTGGATGGACAGTGCCAACCTTAATATGTACCACCCGAAATTTCCTCCCACTATGCTATTCTTGGACGCGTTTGGCAGAGACGCGTTTCCAGGAAAAACACTTTTACAAGTGATACAAAAAGATCTTAAAAATCCAGACATTGCCACTCCATTTGGTTGTACACCGGCTAGCACATGCAGGGACACACTTTTGGGATTGGGCGTACAAGCCGTCGCGGCAATACAAAACTCCGCTAGCCCTATTCAATATAATTTGGATGTGGAAACGGTTATTTTGTCTTTCCAAAAATCATTTGATGCCGGCACTGTAGCTGCCTGGCAAGACACATTAACTGCATTCGAAACCTTCAATAACCAGAATTGCCCAATGCTTTCTGGTGTCTTATAAATAATATCTGACTCGCTTCGGTCTTCTCCCAAGCGAGTCTTTTTCTCTGACCAAACTGTATTCACTTCTGATTAATTGAAAATTCGTGCGCGATATACTACATTCCCGTTGGCGGATTGAAGATGGCGGTGAAATCCTAAGTCAACGTTTTGGTAATCAATTTGCCATTTATCATCGTGGATCCGGCGATACACATTTGCTCGATGAGGTAAGTTTTTTACTGTTGGATGAAATTAACTCAAGCCCCTGCGGTTTCGCGCAATTATTGAAAAAGCTATCAGCCGAGTTTGAATTCGAATCGCAAGAGCAATCGCAGGAATACTTAAACTCTTTGCTTGCTGAGTTTGAAAAACTATCTATTGTTGAACGGCTCGATACGTGAATTTGTCCCAACATCCTACCACTGAAATATCCACTAAACTGCGCAATTCAGGCTTACATTTAAAAATCGGTCCTTTTAGGGTCAGCGTTAAGAGTAAGATACCTCAGGTATTGCAAGGCATAATGACGCTATACGCGGATTATCCAGTGGTGAGCGAGAAAGAATTTGTGGATTTTCATGTTTGCCTGACAAAACCAAAAAACCTTCGCCGCTGGTTCCATCCACAAGTCTTATTCATGCTTGACGACCGAGTCCCTTTTAAGCCTTTACCACTAAATCAGGCATTTCCTTTTTTCGAATGGGGACTAAATTGGTGCATTGCCGCTCATTCTAATAACTATGTTATATTGCACGCTGCCGTAGCGGAAAAAAACGGTCACGCGGTAATCTTCCCCGGCGAGCCCGGCGCCGGCAAAAGTACACTGTGCGCCGCCTTGGTACTTAATGGATGGAGGTTGTTGTCTGACGAAATGGCGGTTATCGATGTCGCCTCACAGCAGTTAACTCCCATACCTCGTCCGATTAGTTTGAAAAATGAATCTATTGAGGTGATTCGCCGATTCGTGCCCGCTGTGACCATGGGACCGGTCACAAATGACACCAGCAAGGGTACCGTGACCCATGTGAAGCCACCACAAGAAAGCATTATTAAAAATTCTGAACCCGCAACTCCCGCCTGGATTGTAAAACCCAATTTCACTCCCAACGCTTCTAGCAGGTTAGAGGAGTTAAACAGCGGCGAGTTATTTATGCACATGGTTAAAAATGCCTTTAACTATAGCATGTTGGGTGAAGTGGCATTTAAAACTTTGGGCGATGTAGTAAATAAGTGCCATTGTTACGAATTTACCTATAGTGATTTGCGCGACGCAGTTAATACATTTAATCACCTTGCCGATCAGCAACGCGAATTGTAAATGAAACTGTCACCTAATCTCGTTGCCGCTGTGTATTGCAACGCGGAAGCCGCTCTTAACTTTTCGCAAAACCAATGGGACTTGCTCGTTCGTCAAGCCAGGGCGGCAAATATGCTTTCCCGGTTGTGTGCAAGACTCGAAGAAAAACAGTTACTCAATAAAATTCCCCAACAAGTACGATTTCATTTTACATCAGCCAAAATTGCCGCCGAAGCCCTAAAACGCGGCATTCACTGGGAAGTGCATTGTATCTGTAAGGCCTTGGCGGGCTCCGATATTCCGGTGGTTTTGCTCAAAGGTGCCGCCTATACGGTGGGCGAATTATCGGCCGGAATAGGGCGTCAATTTGAGGATGTGGACATTCTGGTTCCCAAGGAAGATTTAGATACAGTGGAACGTAAATTAATGCTTCACGGCTGGGTGACCACGCATACCGATGCCTATGATCAGCGCTATTATCGTCAATGGATGCATGAATTGCCGCCAATGCGCCACGTAAAACGGCAGTCTTCGTTGGACGTGCATCACACCATTCTTCCCGAAACCGCGCGGCTACACCCCAATCCCAAAAAGCTATTCGCTAAGGCGATATTAATCTCTGAGGATAAACCGCTATATATACTGTCAAAACCGGACATTGTGTTGCACAGTGCCACGCATTTGTTCAGTGACGGCGAGCTTCACAATGGCTTTCGGGACCTGACCGATTTGGATTTACTGTTACGGGATTTCGGAGAAAAAGAGCAATTTTGGCCGGAACTATTAAGCCGGGCGCAGGAGATGGAATTATCCAAACCGCTGTTTTACGCCCTGAGATATACGAGCCGCATATTGGGCACCCCGGTTCCAAAGGAGATAATGACACAATCCGAAGCGCAACGGCCTAAAGGACTAAGCATGCTGTTGATGGACTATCTCTTCGAACATGGATTGCAACCGGATCATCCCACCTGCCGCAAGCCGTTAAACGGCTTGGCTCGTTGGATGCTGTATGTGCGTTCACACTATCTACGGATGCCATTGCAATTATTAATACCCCATTTGGTTCGCAAAGCGGTAAAAAAAGATAAGCACTGATGTATACTAACTTATACAAATGAAACGGGGAGAAAGCCATGGAAAAAATGATAGATACCATTGGAACTATTTTGGGAGTTTTGGGGATTTTGGTCTGTTTGCTGGCGGGCGCGTCTCGAGTAACCGGGAGCCATTATCTACTGGGCTTTGAAACCATAACTCTTTTTATCGGCGGGATTTCGATCATGGTTGCCGCCTGTTTGGCGAAATTACACGGCGTCAGCCTGCAACTCAGCAAGTAGCTCTCGGTTATACCGCCGGGGCCTGATCGGTGATTCAAGGATTGTTGCTCGCCGCCGGTAACAGCAAACGCTTTGGAAGTCAGAAG
>JASFLF010000253.1:0-5684 GCA_050118235.1 Gammaproteobacteria bacterium
ATGAAAATCGCGGAAATATCAAAACCAATCGCGGATGGTTTCGCTGCGGCTGGTGACGACTTCACCGGTATTGGATACAGCGTAGATTTTGAAAAACACCCTGTCTTCGCCGATCGCTTCGTTTAATATCGAACAATCCACCGCAAAGCTGCGCTTGACCGGCATGGGTTCGGTTACGGTGATGACATGAGCATCGTAGGCGGTATCGCCGATATGCTTATCAAACAACAAATCGTCGCCGAAAAGAGCCACTGAAACATTAAACGCATCGTGGTGCTCGAATTCGTCTTCGTCTATACGCAGGAAATAGGAATAATCAATGCTGCATATATGGCCGGTGGGATAAGAGGTTCGAGTGATACTAAAAGTAATTGAATCAACCTTAGCCATGATGAGTACTCTTGCTGAAGAAAATACAACCGATTTTACCACCGATTCAGGCAAATCGCTGTTTTTCTTTATTCACCCGTATCGCGGCGTTATAAGCTTTTTGTGCCCAGACATTCATCAATTCAATATCTTCCAGCACATCGTCCGGCGCGCAATAATAGGACATTTTGTATTGTGAACCATTTTTCGAATAGCTAAATGGCGCCTGACCCAACTCGATAAAATCGTTTTTTGTCAGCTCATCGGCTTTAAAATACAACGTATCGTCCGCAATCAACGCGAACATCACTCCATCGGCGTATAGACCATAACCCCCAAACATGGGTTTAGCGATAACGAAACCAAACAACTGCAGCATTTCAAGTACAAACTCAACAAACTCGTTGCTCTTACCCATGCCCCACCCCCTGCTATACCTCTACTACAACATGACTCATATGTGGTGTTTTATACGCTAATGTAAAACACCTTGAAGTCACCCTCAACTTCCAAAACGAAATTTGGTTGTAGATAAACGACGCTTAAAGTCTCTGTAATTAAATTAAGGCGACGCAAACAGCAACGATCCGGTTGCACCTTTAACCTTAAGCGTTAAGAACTAGGGGGAATATTGAATGGCGGCACGCCAAGAAGCAATTTACGGCATGGATTTTTTACGTTTTTTTTACAACGAATGTGAGGAATTGAAATAATGATACGATTAAATCAGAATATTCTAATCAGATAAATAAGTTATCCACAGCTCAATGTACATACTCTATTATTGTGCGTAACACTCTGACAGATTTGTCTGCGCCTATCCAAAATACAACTAATCGATTTGGCTATACTTTCAGAAGAGCGTTCTTAGAAAACGAAAGGTTCTGCCTGTGCAGAACCTTTCCTCGCAACACGCTATTGTTGTTTACTGTATATCAAGCGTATTACGACTTTTTTCCTTTGCTCGAAACCTTTTTCTTTGCGGCCTTCTTCGTAGCGGTTTTTTTCTTTGCAGCCTTTTTCGGCGGTGCTTTTTTGGCGACTTTTTTCTTGCTGGCTTTTTTCGCCGCGGTTTTCTTTTTCTTCGCTGCCGGAGCGGCTTTTTTCGCCGCTTTTTTCACCGCTGTTTTGACTTTCTTGGCGGCTTTCTTCTTCACCGTTGGTTTGCTGGTAGCGACCACCCTGTTTTTCAATATCTCGAACCGTTCGCTGAGAACGTCGATAACACGTTCTCCGACCGTTTCAATATGTTCGAGCGCCGATTTGATTTGCTGGGTTGTCTGTGTTTTGGACACGCGGTCCGCGACGGATGCTGTAGTATCGGCAATGCCTTCCGCTGCGGACTTTGCGGCCACTGAAACTTTATCACTAATGGTGTCGAATCCTTCTCTGATTTCTCTAAGCAGCGATTCACCGGCTTTTTCCACTTCATCTACAAGACCTCGTGCCGTACTCTTTGAGGAAGAGCTTTTGGGTTGAGCTTTTTTTGTGCGTGATTTTTTAGCCATGGTTAGTTTCCTTGCTATATAGTTAACATGAACAGGCTGAAAAGTAGTATAAGCGACTGAATAACACATTGATCTTTAGCAAGTTATAGTCGATTTATGTTTCACGTGCTAGCCCGGAAGTGTGTGTACAGTATTTTTTGACCATGAATATTAATGGTTTCGATTACAATGAATACCCATACCGTAGAACACAGTCCATCCGATGCACAAACTCGCCACAACCAAAGCGATTCTTGCCTATAATTTCCAGTAAGGCGTACAATAATTGTCCCATTAGGCATTAATAATATCCGAGAGCGAAACGCGCATGGCTGCCACTGCCTTACGAATCAAAGAACTCAAACCGGAAGAAATCAAAGATCTGCTTTGGGCACATCGCCATCTTGAACATCCCTCATTTGCCGCGCGTTTGAGCAACATTATTGGCTCTCCCATCGAACAAGGCATCAAACTATTGCCAAAACGCTGGTATCAACGTCTGGATTCGGCGATCGAACTGAGTATTCGAAAATCATTGGATTTGGCTATAGGCTCTATGGACCACATTACGCCAAGAAATGCCCACATCAATTTCCACCGATTCATGGCTGTAGGCACCGGTGCCCTGGGAGGTTTCTTCGGTCCCATCACTTTGTTGGCGGAACTGCCAATAATGACGGCGTTAATGCTTCGTTCCATTGCCGACATTGCCGATGGCGAAGGTGAAGATCTAACTCAGACGGATGCCAAGCTGGCTTGCATGGAAGTCTTCGCGTTAGGTGGCCGGTCTAAAGAAGACGACGCGGCCGAGGCGGGCTATTACGGAATACGTGCGGTGATCAGCTTTCATTTTTCACCCGTACCGACACCTGGAGGTAACCCGCCGGGCCTGATTCCAGGTACTATCGAATTTGTGCGCGCCATCGCCGCCCGCTTCGGGATGGTGATTCAGGACAAAGCGGCGGCCAGAATGATTCCAGTAGCCGGTGCCGTCAGCGGCGCGCTACTCAATGTGTTGTTCATGAAACATTTTCAAGACGTCGCGAAGGGACACTTCATTATTCGCCGGCTGGAAAGAAAATATGGCTCCGATTTGATTCGTAAAGTTTACCAGCGAATCAGCAAAAAAGAGGCGCAAGGCAACAAGCAGTACAGTACCTTGGAAGGCTGGTAATCGAATGATTGGTTCAAACTGTCGGGTATCAGGTCATGATGAAATCCCGCTATGTTAAGTTCTCAATTTGCTATTAGAATAAACGAAACACCAATACATCATCTAGAATACAACGCTACATAAGTTTAACTTGTGGTTTTACCAAGGACATATTAATCATGGCTATAGAAGATTTTTTTAAAAGCAATACCGGTAAAGGCATCGCGATCGGCATTGGCGTAGCGGTACTAGCGCCATTGGTGTTGCCCACGGTGGCGAGAGCCGCCCGGCCATTGGCACGGGCAGCAATTAAATCCGGGCTATTATTTTTCGAAAAAGGCCGGGAAACCGCCGCCGAACTGGGTGAAGTCATAGACGATCTGCTCGCCGAGGCCCGGGCGGAAATCGAGCAAAGCCAGCAGTCGGTCGACAATGTGGAAGATGCGACGGAAGACACTATGGTTGAAACCACGGTTGAAACCACGGTTGAAACGACAGTTGAAGCCAGGGGTGGAACCCTCTGAGAGCTGACAAACGCCGCTGATGAATACCTCCGATGAGATTCAGGCCTACGTAGCTCACACAGCGCCTGGCCGCTGCCGGTTTAAGATCCCTTCGATGCGCCATGATACGGCGTATTTTCAATCCATGAAGGAAACGTTAGCGAACACCTCAGGTATTGAGCGCGTCGAGACCAATCCCTTGACGGCCAGTATATTGGTTTTCTATGACAGTGAGCGGGTGCAGCTAAAAGATGTCACAATGCGGTTACAGGCTGCCAAACATTTTGAACTCACCGACCGCGTCCACATCCGCACGGTGTGGGAAAAAGCGGTTAGCGGAATAGACAATATCGATCAGCAGCTAAAGGAAATCACAGCAGGGCAAATCGATTTTAAATCGGCATTATTCATTATGCTGTTCATGATGGCGCTCCGGCAACTACAACAAGGTTCTGTATTCGGCGCCGCATCCACCTTGTTCTGGTATGCATTTCAGGTGCTTTTGAAGGATAAACCGACCTAATTTATTTTTTTAGGATTTGAGAAGCTTCGCTTTATCGGTCTGTTCCCACGGCACTTCAATATCGTTTCTACCCACATGTCCGTAGACCGCAAGTTTTTGATAAAAGCCTTCTGTACCGGCTGCCGGCAGCTGCCGCAGGTTAAAGTTGGCGATAATCGCGGCCGGCCGAAAATCGATAACTTGTTTGATTTTTGCGGTGATTTCATCGTCACTGATTTTGCCTGTGCCAAAGGTTTCCACTTGTATGCTCACGGGCTGGGATTGGCCGATGGAATAACTTACTTGCACTTCGCATTCGCTGGCAAGCTTGGCGGCGATAATATTTTTGGCCGCATAACGCGCTTGATAATTGCCGATCCGATCGATACGACTGGGATCTTTTCCGCTGAGTGCCGCCCCACTGCGCCTGGCGTATTGGCCGTATAAATCCACGGCGTTTTTGCGCCCCGTCAATCCCGAATGTACCACAGGTCCTCCCCCCACGAATGGTCCGTCCGGATTGACCAAAATATTGGCTGTGGCATCAAAATGAACCTCTTGGCGGTCTATGACCGGCCGAATCACGCGCTCTTCTAAATCGTGACGCATGTCTTTGAACCGGGCTTCGCTCAGCTCTTCGTGACTGGTCACCATGTTGATACTGTGGATACGATAAGGCTTTTGCTTCTTGTATTCTATGGCCACCTGGATAGTGGCGTCAGGCAGCAAATACAGCAGCTGTTTCTCCAGCCGCGCATCAGACAACGCTTTTACCAATTGATGCGCTATGAAAATGGGCATTGGCATTAAGGATTGCGTTTGATTGCAGGCAAATCCAAACACCGTGGCGTGATGAGTTGCCGGTAGTTTTTCTATTTTGTCATTGGACAAACTGCGCTCATCCACATCCGAATACAATCGCGATGGCAACTCGGTGAAATTGGTCAATATGGTGCAGTCATCGGCATTAAAACCCTCGCCGGTGTAACCCACGCGTTGAATCACTTGTCTGGCAACCTGGGGGATGTCAATGGAGGCTTGAGAAACAAACCGCGCGGCGATAAATATGACGCCATTGGCCACGGCGCACTCGGCCAGAATCCTCGAATAGGGATCATGTGTCAGAAATTGATCCACAATGGCATCACTGATGATATCGCATAACTTGTCAGGATGACCTTCGGTGACGGATTCGGAGGTAAATACAAAATCGGATTTCATATCAACACCTTTCCCTTTCTTATAAATAGAGTTGACAAAGAGTCGCTTGATAATTCGTGTGCGCAATCAATTGCCCGTATTGTCACTATCGGCATCACCCGTTTTGGTTGGAGTTTGCATGCCAAGCGGCGATTGTGCCTGAATTTGCTTTCGTGTACCCACCTCTTTTACCATTTCATTGAGCAACAAAGGTGTTGCAGCACCGGCGGCAATGACCAACCCATCTAATAATCCAACGGTTGTTGAGCCTAAAAAGTTGCGAAATCCCGGGACCGCCATGGCCAACAGCTGTAAGGCCACGGATCCGCCGGTGGCCGTCAACAGATATGGATTGCGCGGCAGTCGTTCCTTACTAAATATAGAATAATGATCAGAACGGCAACTGTATGAATGAATTAATTGCGCCAACGTCAAGGAATTGAACAACACAGTGTTGGCTTTGGGTCCCG
>JASFLF010000254.1:0-5682 GCA_050118235.1 Gammaproteobacteria bacterium
CTGAGTTCTTTCTAAAATCCTCTAAATGTCTGAAGTCGCTGCACAGCTGGGCATTCGCATGTCCATTTGGAGTGACGCGTTGAGCCCGATGTGGACACTACTATTCGACTAATCCCGATCTTTCGGGATTGACTCTGTTGTTTTGTGTAGTGTTTGTTGCAATTAAAAATGCTTTGAAACACAGCTATCAACGTCTCATATTGGAACGAGATTGCTGTGTGCTTCATTGCGCCCGATCATTGCGGATTCATTGCCGCCGTCGGATCGATTTCGTACATTGCCGGCAAGGAATGCGCGATGCCGGCGTGGCAATCGATACACGTCTTGCCTTCGTCGAAACCTTCAATATGTTGGGCCACGGCACGACGTCCCTGCTTCATATAGTCCATCGACGTATAGTCGTGGCAATTGCGGCATTCGCGTGAATTGGTTTCTTTCATGACTTTCCATACATGGCGCGCCAGTTGTAATCGTTTTGCTTCAAATTTTTCCGGCGTGTCCACCGAACCCATTATTTTATGATACAACTCGTTGCTGGCTTGGATTTTGCGCGCCATTTTGTGTATCCAGTCCTTCGGCACATGGCAGTCGGGGCAAATTGCGCGCACGCCGGTGCGATTGGAGTAATGTATGGTGTCTTGGTATTCTTTATAAACATTCTCTTCCATCTCGTGGCAGGAAATGCAAAATTGCTCTGTATTAGTCGCTTCCATGGCGGTATTAAACCCGCCCCAAAACATAATCCCAGCAACAAAACCAATGCTTAATAGCGTGATTATTGAGTAGCGCGTGGAAGGCCGCCTTAGGGACGCCCATATTCTCCCTTCTTGTTTTGAAGTCATGATTTTTACTCTTTGCTCATGTTGACGAAGCCAGGCGTGGATTAACTCAGCCTTAATGTCCTGTTATCGCCTGCACCGGTTCAAACTCGTTTTCTATAAGGGGTTTGGCATCGACTTGCGGAACATGGCATTGTAAACAAAAGTAACGCCGAGCGGATACGTTAGCCAATACCTGACCTTCGCGGTCTTCGAAATGTGTTTGGCTGATTTTGGTGGCTTTGGCTTCTTTATAATTGGCCCAGCTATGGCAAGTCAGGCATTTGTTGAATTTCAGATTGATGCGGTAACTTTCGACAGAATGTGGTATTAATGGCGGTTGTTGAATGTAATCACGGGTAATTGGCTCTTTGTCATCTTGCCAGTGCTTAATTTGCGCGTTTCCCGATGGGCTATCCACAGAGTGGTTGCCACGTAGTGATTTGGTCTCGGCCAAAGCAATTGTTGCTACCAAGCAAACAATGAGACCAAGCAACATTTTCGCCACCTTGGTTGTTACCACCTTGGTTGTTACCACCTTGACGAGTGCCGCCTTGACAGTTACCGCCTTTATAGTCACAAGGTTGGCTTTCATATCGGTCTCCTATTCATCAGCTATTTTGCTTTTCTTACCTTATCTTATTAACCTAGTTTTATTTATCGTGGAATCGCGAGCCAAAGCGAAATACGTCCTGGGCACAGATATCGATGCATCGCCCGCAATTGGTACAAGCGCCGTCTTTAATGATCGGGCTGAGGCTTTTTGCCGCGCCTTTCAACGCCGGACTGATCACCTGCGGCTCCGGGCATACGTCAAAACAGTCCATACAATCATTGCATTGCTCACGTTTGGCCGCGATCACCCTCACAACACTGAATCGTCCCACGAGGGAATAGAACCCACCCATTGGGCAAAGACGGCCGCACCAGGCCCGGTGACTGATAAATAAGTCAAACAAAAATATCGCCGCGATCACCGCCCACCCCATACCCAAGCCAAACACCAGCCCCCGAAACACCAACGATACCGGATTGACCACCTCCCACATCAAAGTGCCGCTGAGCAATGCCAACAGCAGGGTTAACACCAGTATCCAGTAGCGGCTGTTGCGGGGAAAACGCGCCCGGGGTTTTATGCCCAATTTTTTCTGCACATAAGCGGCGGCGTCGGTAATGAGATTGGTGGGACACACCCAGGAGCAATACACCCGCCCACCCACCAACCAATAAAACGCCAACACAATGGCGGCGCCGATCAGCGCGGTGGTCTCCGGCAAATGGCCGGTCAACAATACCTGCAACAGAAGATAAGGATCGGTCAACGGCAAGGTGTCCAGTGTTACGCTGGACGCGAGACTGCCTTTTACTATCCACACGCCTGCCAGGGGCCCTAAAAGAAACATGCTAAGTATGCTTGCCTGGCTGGTGCGGCGCAGCAATAACCATTGGTGGCTTTTAAACCAACCTTTGGTTGCTAACGCCTCGGTCCCTATAGCCGCATGCGTACTCATTTATAGCCCTTGTTTACCGCGTTTTAATGTTTCCAGCGGATCAGAAGAAAACGGTGTGTCCTTTAATCCATTGGATATTTGCTCATCAATTTTTTCCTCATAAATCAAACCTTCGCCGCCGTGATCATAGCGCATGCCTTCGGGCAGGTTGTATTGATGCTCTTGATCCGGTGTCACTAAACTGCCGCCGGCTTTTTCTTGCTCTTTCCAACCGAAGCGATAGTGATTGCCCAATTCGCCCCTGGCAAGATGATGAGGAAATACCTTGATGGCCGCTTCTTCCAGCACACACGCCCGCTCGCATTTACCGCAACCGGTACAAGCGTCCGAGTGCACCATGGGGACAAACATGGCGTGTTTACCCGAACGCGGATTGTGACGCAGATCAAGCGTTATGGATTTACCTCTAAGAGGACAAACGTTAAAACACACTTCGCAACGCAAACCGCGATAGGCCAGACAGTTTTCCCGATCGATGACTACGGCGAGACCCATGCGCGCATCGTCGATATTGGTAAGATCATGATCAAGCGCACCAGTGGGACAGGCTTTCACGCAGGGAATGTCCTCGCACATTTCGCACGGTGCTTCTCGGGCGGTGAAATACGGCGTGCCCAGGGGCACTTCTTCGCCCAATTCCGACAGATGCAAGATGTTGAACGGGCAGTCGCGCACGCACAATCCGCAGCGCACGCAGGCACCCAAAAAATCTTCCTCTGCCAAGGCGCCCGGCGGGCGGATGGCTTGCGCCGGCATGGAAGCGGCTTGCCGGGAATACACGCCCAAGCCCACGCCTAACAACGCCACTCCGCAAGCGGTTCCGGCGATATTGGCGAGAAATTGCCGACGGGTCAGGGCGGTGCGTTTTTTTACATCATCTTGAGTCATTGCTTATCTCGTGGTTCGTGGTTCGTGGTTCGTGGTTCGTGGTTCGTGGTTCGTGGTTCGTGGTTCGTGGTTCGTTCCCGCGCTTCGTGCGGGAACGGGATTACAAACGCTTTCAATGAACACTACCCACCATCACGCCCGCTCGATTTTCACCGCGGTCTTTTTAAAGTCCGTTTCTTTTGACAATGGATCGGTGGCGTCCAGAGTTAATTTGTTGACTAAGCGGCTGGCGTCAAACCAGGGTATAAATACCAAGCCCTCCGGCACCCGGTTGCGTCCGCGGGTTTCCACCAAGGCTTCGATTTCACCGCGACGACTGATGATTTTGGCGGCCATGCCGCGGCGCAAACCGCGTTTTTTGGCGTCATTGGGATGCATAAACACGACGGCGTCTGGAAAGGAACGGTACAGTTCCGGAACCCGCCGGGTCATGGAGCCGGAATGCCAGTGTTCCAACACCCGCCCGGTGCTCATCCATAAATCGTATTCATCATCGGGGCTTTCCGCCGGTGGCTCATAAGGCGCGAATATGATGTTGGCGCGGCCGTCTTTGTTGCCGTAAAATCGAATGCCCTCGCCTTTTTTGACATGGGGATCGTAGCCTTCGCGATAACGCCATAAGGTTTCTTTGCCATCGACCACCGGCCAGCGCATGCCGCGGACTTTGTGGTAATGATCAAACTCTCCCAGTTCATGGCCTTTCTTCGGCCCTTGCAAGCCGAACAGACGGTACTCTTCATAGAGGCCTTTTTGCGGATAAAATCCGAAATCCGCCATTTCGTCGTTGTCATAAACGTTGCCGCGTTCGTCTTTCACCTCTTGCTTGGGATATTTATCCACTTGGCCGTTACGGAATAACACATCGAACAGCGTCTTGTCGCGATACTCAGGTTTTTTCGCCAGCAGTTCTTGCGGCCACACTTCGTCGGTTTTGAAGCGTTTGGCAAATTCCATTATTTGCCACAGATCGGATTTAGCTTTACCGGGCGGTTTGACTTGCTGGCGCCAGAACTGGCTGCGTCGTTCCGCGTTACCATAGGCGCCTTCTTTCTCCACCCACATGGCGGTAGGTAGAATTAGGTCCGCCGCCATGGCCGAAACGGTAGGGTAAGGATCCGACACCACAATAAAATTGTCCGGATCTCGCCAACCAGGATATATTTCATCGTTAATGTTAGGGCCGGCCTGCATATTGTTATTGCACATTTGCCAATAACAATTGATCTTGCCGTCTCTGAGATGGCGCTGCATTAACACTGCATGGGCGCCTATTTTTTCCGGAATGGTGCCTTCGGGCAATTTCCAGATTTTTTCCGCGAACGCGCGGTGTTCGGGATTCGCGACGACCAAATCCGCCGGCAATCGATGGGAGAACGTACCCACTTCGCGCGCCGTGCCACACGCCGAAGGCTGGCCGGTGAGGGAGAACGGACTGTTGCCCGGCTCGGAGATTTTGCCCATAAGCAAGTGTACGTTGTATACCAAACCATTGACCCATACACCGCGTACATGTTGATTAAATCCCATGGTCCAGTAGGAAGAGACTTTCTTCTTGGGGTCGGCGTATACCTTGGCAAGCTTCAGCAACCGCTCTTTCGGCACCTTAGATAATTTGGAAGTGTATACCAAAGTGTAAGGCTCCACCAATTTGGCATACTCTTCGAAACTGACTTTGCTCAGCTTGCCTTTGGCCCGGTTCTTGGCTTTCTGCTCACGGGGATCGTCGTCGCGCAAACCGTAACCGATGTCGGTGGGCGTGGTATTAAAGTTCACCATTTTGTCGATGAAGGCTTTGTTATACGCTTTGTTTTGAATGATATAGTTGGCGATGTAGTTGAGAATGGCCAAATCCGTCTGCGGCTCGAAAATCATACCGTTGTCGGCCAATTCGAAACTGCGATGCTCAAAGGTGGAGAGTACGTGCACCTCGCAGCCGGCTTTGGTCAAGCGGGTGTCTGTCAATCGCGACCACAATATGGGGTGCATCTCCGCCATGTTGGAACCCCACAACACAAACACATCGGCGTGCTCCAAGTCGTCATAACATCCCATGGGCTCATCGGCGCCGAAAGCGCGAATGCAACCGCCCACCGCCGAGGCCATGCAATGGCGCGCATTGGGATCAATATTGTTGGTGCGAAACCCCGCTTTATAGAGTTTCGATCCGGCGTAACCTTCCCATACGGTCCATTGCCCCGAACCGAACATCGCCACAGCGTCCGGGCCTTTTTCTTTAATGGCCGCCTTCCATTTTTCTGCCATGATGTCAAAAGCTTCGTCCCAGGAAACCGGCTCAAAGTCGCCGTCCTTATCGAATTTGCCGTTTCGCTTACGCAACAATGGATGAGTCAGACGATCTTCACCGTAGAGAATTTTCGACAAAAAGTAGCCCTTGATGCAGTTCAATCCCCGGTTCACCGGCGCATCCGGATCGCCTTGGGTGGCCACAATGCGGCCGTCCTTGG
>JASFLF010000255.1:0-5660 GCA_050118235.1 Gammaproteobacteria bacterium
CAACAGTCAACCCGGGCGAGCCAAGCAAATGAACTGTGGCGCCAGAAACGCCATCTCAAAAGAGTTATTGTTTTTACATGCCGACACCCAAATCGATGATCCACAGATGTTAAATAAAGGATTGGTTTATTTAAACGCCCGGCGAGCCACATTGGACCAGCAACCAGTGGCCGGTCACTTTGGCTTACGTTTCCAACACCGGCAAACAAAGCCTTCATTGGCCTATTATTTTTTCGAGAGCAAAACCCGACTAAATCGTTTGGACACCATCAACGGCGACCAGGGTTTTATGCTGTCGAAACCGTTTTTTGAAGCCTTGGGTGGTTTTGATGAGTCATTGGACTATATGGAAGACGCCCGTTTGGCGCGTAAGATCTTCGCGGTGGGTCAATGGATAACATTGCCGGGCTCGTTGACAACCTCTGCCCGGCGCTTTGAAATCGAGGGTTTAAAGCAACGGCAAATATTAAATGCGTTGTTGTGTAATTTCGATCATATCGGCCTCACTGAGTTTTTCACGGAAGCGGCCAGCGCATACCGGGCACAAAGCAAAACCGGGGCTTTGGAATTGAGGCCGTTCTTTGTGTTGATTCACTCTATCACCCAGCGCCTGGGCTTTTTGCAATCAGCCAGGCTGTGGTACAAAACCGGCGCTTACGTGGCAAGCAATGCCTGGCAATTGGCTTTTGCGTTGGATTGCCGCAGGAACTACACCAGACAGCTGCCACCGGGCGAAGGCCCAGCGCCGGCGTTGAGGTTTTATGAGCGCTGGGTGCGATTTTTGATCGACTCTCCTCCTGGTCACTTGATCGCGGCTGTATTAACCTTTATATGGTTTTACACTACTTTGCTGGTATTGGTGGCACGAAAATGAATTTTCGTTATTGGTGATGCTCAAGCGATTGTTTTTGTGGAAAAATGGCTACCTAGACAATGAAATGTACGCCAGGTGTCTAAAAATAGATTTTTGCCTCAAGACAATAGTAAACTCGATATATCAAATTCTTTGACTAATGAGGTGTGTGATGGCTGAGCCATTAAAGCAACAAGTCTTGGATGCAATTTCTCAATTGCCCGATGATGTAGATGATATGGATGAGATTATGTACCGTTTGTATGTACTCGACAAAGTACGCAAAGGGCGCGAGGATGTAAGAATTGGCCGTGTCGTCGGTGGGGAGGATATCGAGCACGAGATTGATCAGTGGTAAAATGGACGGCTCAAGCTAAAACCGATTTACGCCATTTATATAATTACATTGCACTGGATTCCACTTTCTACGCGAAAAAAGTAGTTCGTGAAATCGTGGTAAGCACCAAGCTATTGGCAGAATCAACTCAGATTGGAAAAAAAGTCCCTGAGATCGGTGACGATCTCATATGAGAGGTTCATCTTTATTCATACCGTGTAATGTATGAGATATTTGAAGGAGACATTTATATCCTTGGTATTGTCCATAAGCGACGGGATTTTCAGCCTGAGGACGTTGACAAGTAACCAATAACCTTCCTTCTCCGTAGCCTACCGGTTTTCCTTATAGCAACCTTATTACGCGAAAATGATTATTCATGCCGACATGGACGCTTTCTACGCGTCTGTTGAAATTCGCGACCGGCCGGATTTGGTGGACAAACCCGTGGCGGTGGGCGGCTCGGCCGAAGGCCGGGGAGTGATTTCGGCCGCCAATTACGTGGCCCGCCGCTATGGTGTACACAGCGCTCTGCCGACGGTCACCGCAATGAAGCTGTGCCCTGATCTAATTTTGCTGCCTGGAAGAATGCACCTATATGCCGAAGTGTCGCAACAAATCCGCCGGATTTTTGAACGTTTCACACCACTGATCGAGCCCTTATCGCTGGATGAGGCGTTTTTGGACGTCACCCAGTCGGAAAAATTGTTCGGTTCGGCGCAATTAATCGGTCAACAAATAAAAAACGCCGTCAAAGAAGAACTGGGCTTGGTGGTATCCATCGGCATAGCACCGAACAAGTTCATCGCCAAAATTGCTTCGGACATCGACAAGCCGGACGGATTTGTTTATGTGGCACAGGATCAGATTCAGGCGTTTCTCGATCCTTTGCCCATTAAACGCATCTGGGGGGTGGGCAAAGTCACTGAAAAGCATTTGCAGCAACAAGGTATATACACCGTACGGGACTTGCGGATGCAACCTAAAACCGCCTTGGTACAACACTTCGGTGAACATGGAGCGCACTTGTGGGAACTGGCCCACGGCATAGACCACCGACCCGTGGTTACCGACTATGACGCCAAGTCCATTTCTCACGAAATCACGTTTCCGGAAGACATCGAGGACAGGGATCAATTACTGGCCATACTACTGCAACTGACCGACCAAGTATGCACCCGTTTACGCCGGGAGGATTATCAAGGCCGAACGGTACATCTAAAAATACGTTATTCCGACTTTACCACCCTCACCCGATCCCACACCTTGGACCATGCCAGTAATGTTACCAGTGAACTGTGGCAAGCGGCGAAAACCTTGTTTCTCACCAAGCTACCCGCGAACTTGCCACCGGTGCGCTTACTGGGCATGGGCGTGAGCGGATTCGATCGACAAGGCTATGGTCAACAAAAATCTGGCCAACAAAACTCTGACTACCAAGAATATACCCTGCAACAAGATTTGTTTGCGCCCGACCGGGTAAAGGAACAGCAAATCGATAAAATTTCCGATGCGGTAAAGGAACGGTTTGGCTCCAAAGCATTGCGCCGGGGCCGTGTGGTAAAATAACAATTACTGCGCGTGGGGTAGCCGTGACTGAAGGAATACCACACGCGAAAACCGTGTTATTGCCTTGACGATTGAAAAAGTCCCACTACACTCTGATGTAATATTAAATAATTGGATAACAGTATGGAGCGCTTATAAGAAACAAATATAAGGATATGCTACCTTTTTGACCGGCGATCTTTTAAAATACCGCCGTTTTTTCGGAGGTGAGAATGAAACCTATCTATATGTCCGCCAATTATGAACAGGTAGACATTATCAAAGCGCTGTTGACCGAAAACGGTATAGACACCAAACTGCAAGCCAAAGAAGACGCCAATAATCCCCTCGCCCCCAAAGGAATCATCTGGTTTGAACTCTGGTTGATGCATCAGGTGGACGAAGACGATGCCGAAACCATCATTGAAAAACACGAATTCAGTCAGTTAAGAAATAGTCTGAAAGTCACCTGGGAAGCTTTGCACGCCCCCAAACCCGCTGAAGCGAAAGACTCCGAAAAACCCATCACTTTGCACAGCACCGTCTCCAAGGAAAAACGCGAAGCGCTCATGCGCGCTACGTACGAAAGCTGGCTACCGGTCAATAATCAGAAAGTCTTCCACCGCCTGGCGTCTATGTTGGGATTTAGCGAAGAGGAAATCTCGGGTAATGAATTCAACAAAATCCGCCGGCCATGGAATCCCGATCGTCTAAAAAGCCAAGTGCAGGCTTTGCAACAAATCTGCAAAGGCAAGTCATCACTTAAAGCGTTGAGTAATCCTTAATCCAAACAATCAACCCTGCCCTACCGTACAGCTCTCTTCTCGTAAAATCCCGCCTCATAGCGCAATGTTGAAAACAAATTGTACTAACGCTGTTTTCCTTACAGGCATCTCGTGGCATCACTTATTCAGAAGTGTATGTGGACACTGACTCTAATTCATAATTACTGGTTTTGATGTCGAATTGAATCGGCCGGCAACACACATAACAGTCTTCGATGTAGTTTTGATCACCGGCGGATAGATCCACTGTCGTGTCAAAAGTCTCACCGCAATAGGGGCAGGATACTGCAATTTCTTCTATCATGGTTTTACCCTCCGTTGCTTTACCAGTAAGCTATTACACCTTTGCCAACGCTTATTTAATAGCTTGCTCCAAATCAGATTCTTGTATGGGGTAGGCCAAGGTTTCAAAGTTGCTGAATACGGCTTGCAGCTTTTGCAATTGGTGGATGTATTCTTTTTCATAGAACACGATGACTTTGATGACTTTGCCATTGGCGCTCTGGGACAAGCGCTCCACCGTGGCCAGCAATGATTCCAGGCTGCTGGTGCGATCACGAAAATTGGATTGGTAGTTAAACTCAGCCACAATCACGTCAGGCCGGATCTTTTTAACAATATTGATCGCTTTGCGCATGGCATGGGCCATGGTGACTTCATAGCCGTTTCGTTGATATAACGGTGTGAAGTTGGGGTAACCGCCTTGCTCCACGATGGCTAGTAGTTTTTTGGAGTGGGTCATTGTTGTTTGATCGGTTCTAGGTTCTAGGTTCTAGGTTCTAGGTTCTAGGTTCTAGGTGCCAGGTACTTAGGTTCCAACTCGTACCTCGCACCTAGCTCCTCGTACCGCGCACCTCACACCTCGCTCCTCTATTCCGCCAAACTCTTATCGATAATCTCATAAACATCCTTGGACAATTTGGGCTCGGCTTTGATACGCTCCAACTGTTGTTTCATCAATGCCTGGCGTTGATCGTCGTATTTGCGCCACATGGTAAACACGGTGGTCAACCGGGAAGCGATTTGCGGATTGAGTTTGTTCAATTCAATGATGTAATCAGCGATAAATTCATATCCGCTACCGCTGACATCGTGAAAGTTCACCGAATTGCCATGGGCAAACGCGCCAATTAACGCGCGCACTTTATTGGGGTTTTTAATATTGAAGGCTTCATGTTCGGTGAGCGATTTGACTGCCGCTAAGGTGTTGGGCAAGCGGGAGGTGGCCTGAAGGCCCAACCATTTATCCACCACCAGAGTCTCGCCTTTCCATTTATCGTAGAACCTGGCCAATGCATCGTGGCGTTCGGGGCAATCGCTGTTGGCTAAGGCGGCAAGCGCCGTAATCACGTCGGTCATGTTATCGGCGGATTCAAACTGCTCCACACAGCTCCGCCTGATATTTTCATCCTCCAATTCCATCAAATAGTGCAAACACGTGTTTTTCAAGCTGCGTTGGCCGATGGACTGAGAATCAATTTGATAAGGTCCTTTTTCCGCATTGCGTTCATAAACCGCCAGCAAAGTATCTTTCAGCGCGACGGCCAGCGACTTGCGCATGAACAGGCGAACTTGATGAATGGCTAACGGGTCTATGGGTCGCACAAATTCGGACAGATAGGACTCGGACGGCAGTGAAATGGCTTGCGCCGCCAAGGCTTTATCCAATTGGTCGTTGTCGAGGATTTTTTTCATCGCCAGGATGAAAGCCTGATTCATTTGCAGCGGTTTACCCTGTTTTAACTCCTCATGCATGGCGAGAAATATTTTTATCGCCAGTCGTTGGCCCGCCTCCCAACGGTTAAAATCGTCGGAATCGTGGGCCATTAAAAAACACAGTTCTTCGTCGGACAGGTCGGTTACCACTTTAACCGGCGCGGAAAAACCGCGTAGTAAGGAGGGCACCGGTTTGTCCGGCACATTGATAAAGGTAAAATTTTGTTCCGCTTCGCGTATATGCAATACACGCGTGCCTTGAACCGCTTCGGATTCCCCTTGCAACTGCAGCGGCATGTCTTGACCTTTACTGTCCAGCAAACCCATGGCCAGCGGAATATGAAACGGTTGCTTATCTTTTTGTCCCGGTGTGGGCGGACAAGATTGTTTGATGGTTAGCGTGTAGGTTTTTTCCGTGTCG
>JASFLF010000256.1:0-5647 GCA_050118235.1 Gammaproteobacteria bacterium
AGATTCTAAATGTCGGCTTATGGCAGGTTGCGGCTGTTCATATTTTGAACGGCTGGAAAGGAATGTTGAGCTGACATTGATAGCAAAATCGGGTAATCACTTGGAAAAACAAAGGGTTATAAATAAGCAATAGAGTTGCTTGTCACACTGTACCCGACTATAATTAACAAATATTAACATTGTTAACTATAGATAATTATGGCTAGAAACGCGGAAGACATTTTCCAACAAATGGGAATAGAAGGTGGCGCGGAAGCAGTGACCCATGCCGCGGCAACTTTTATTCGTTTGCACCCACTGTATTCCGCTCCTCCCACATCCAAGGATCTTTCAGAACACGAACTCAAGGTTCTTGAAGAAGGGGGATTTCCTACAGTGCCCGATACTGTATCACTGGGCGACAACATCGCAATAGTGGCGGGGGAGGTGGGTGTAATGATAGCTAGCGCCTTATCTCAGTCTCAGGCTGCGCAATTGTTGGGCGTTGATCAAAGCCGAATCCGCCAACGAATAGGCCAGGGGACTTTGTACACAATCACGGGGGAGAACAATGTAAAAGTTTTACCACGCTTTCAATTCACCGATGAAGGTGTTCTACCCGGATTGGAAAAAGTGCTTCCGGTCATCAATAACGAGGCACATCCCATCGCCGTGCAACGGTTTTTCTTGACGGTCAGTTCGGATCTTTATTCCGAAGAATTGCAGGCCAACCTATCACCGCGGGATTGGTTGATCTCCGGACACAATCCCGACGCCGTCGTGAGAATGGCCGCCGATTTATAGCTTGTGGCCAAGTTTCCAGAACCACCCGGTGTGGTGGCTCTTCGCAAAATCGCACCTACGTTAAAAACCTACCGCAAGGGAACGTTAGTTTGGCGCATTCATTTCGCCGCCGGTCTGTATCCAACTCGTTGGCATGAATTTCGTTATTATGGTCCCACTTCCAGTCGTTTTGATCATCACCTAATAAACGCCAAAGGCCAAAGCTTCACTCAGCAACGCGGCATCATGTATCTGGCCAAAAATGGTCCGACCTGTATCGCCGAAGTGTTCCAAGCCACCCGCGTTATTGATCGACACTCTGGGTCGCCCTGGTTGGCGGGATTTAAGTTAGACAAAGCGGTAAAATTGCTGGACTTAACTGGGGTGTTCGCCACAACCCTCGGGGCGTCCACCGCCATCCATTCGGGTCCCAGACCAAGAGCCCAGCGTTGGGCACAGCAATTGTACGAAGCTTATCCCAAGATCGACGGTATCCTGTATTGTTCTTCAATGTACGGCAACACGGAATCCATCGCCTTGTTCGAGCGCGGCGCGCGATCCATTCCTGCGCTCACGGTGTTTCATCGCGCCCTTAACGATCCTGCCATGCTAGCGACGTTGGCTGAGACCAGTAAAATAATTGGCTATCAGTTGGTGTAATCCCTCGGCAAATTCGAGCCATGGTCACGACTTATGTCTCTACTGCGCTGAGTGCATACGATAGTGCCGCGGTATGGCGCGCGCTCTATGCCGTGCTTTATTAAGATATTGCAACCACTACTGGCGGAATTTTGTAGCCTAGATTTGATACTGCGCCTTGTATACGGTCAAAACCCCAGCTCGGGTTTTCCCGTGCGATTCGTACCACCAGTTCAGTGAGTTTTTGGTCAATGGAGGGGAGGCCTGGGCGGCGCCTTGGGTAGGTCCACTTCTGCGCAATGAGTTTACGATGCCAGGCTAACAGGGTATCAGGTGTGACCAAGGTCTCGATTTCGTTAAGGCGCTTACGACGCATGGCTTTAGCCTTCACCGCTAAACGGCGGCGTTGCCCATTGATGAAATGTAACCGACGATCGCCCAATTGTTCTTTCAATACCCGGTTTTCTTCAATGAGATAGTCGATGACCGTTTGTTGCTGGCGATTTACCAGCCGGCGAAGGTAATGATCAGGAGATGGAAGGGTTGCATGACGTTTGTCATCGTCACTACAGATTATCTATAATCGACTGGTATGACAACAGTTTTTGTTCGATTGAGTTTTTGAACCATACGGGATTTTAACTGTAACCTACTATACGAAATCAAATGACATCGACTTCTTCGACTGTCAGCCCCCAACCATCCTTAGGGCGATTCGCCGACAATGCCGCTATGACGTTTTCACGCACGAAGATAATCTCAGGACTTTGAATAATACGAAACATCCGGAGATCATAGGTTTTTGATCTGTCCAAAACGATATCTTCAAAGTCAACTAAAGCGGGTACATGATCGTCGCCTTCCATAATCTCATCAAACTTCGACTGATCCATATTTGCCGCGTCGAGCATTCCGATCACGTTGAACGCGAAATAGTTGTCCCACTGCTCCTTAGTAGTCGGATTGATGAGTAACGCAGGGAAAATCTGCAAATTATCGACTCCGGCGTTCTTTAGCACTTCCAACAGGGTGTTACTTACAATCGGTATGGAATCGCCCAACATATGTTCCGGTTGGTGGCCGCTTGGGTAATCTACCTCAAACGCCAAAGGTGGTTTGATCAAGTCGTCCGGAATGATTCGACCGTTTAAAAATCCCGCGTTTGGATGCAAGTCAGGGTTCTTGGTGACCCCATAGTTCGCATAGATATCACCGTCGAGTTTATAGTATTTCATAGGGAGGTTCGTTTATGAGTGCAGCGGGGTTTGTGATACTCTAACGAAATCTTCGAAATAAAAATGTCCCACCTCGATGCGTCTCCCGAGACTTTGCGTCGAACAATTTTTTTCGAAAAGTTATCGAGTACTTGATTGACTTTATGCGTCGGTTTGAATTTCACCTTGCCTTGACGGCCATCCTCACAAAGTGGACAGAAATCTTTCCACCCCTTGATCCGTTCTTCTATTGCAGTTAATTTCTTTTTTAGGTACTTGTCATAGGATTTATGTACCTCTCCGGTGGGATCATCAGGATCGGTAATTCTATGGTGACCTTTGTGAAACTGCAGTTTGGTCTCGTCTATGGCCATAGAAGCAATTCCAAATTTTTCATCGAAGGACTTTGGCCCCCAGGTACCCCCTTTAAATTTCTCCGGTATGGATGGTAACCAAATACCATTATCTGCGTTGTTTACCGAATAGCCAGTATCTTTTTCGATCAATTCGTCCGCCACGATCCATTTTTCAATGGCATGCCCTGCTAAGGCTTGTTTGCCGCTAATCAGGTGGTGAGCCTCACAGGAATAGTCGCCATACTCGCTGTTAGAATAGATAGGATTCGGTTTGGGTTGGGGCTTGGACGATCGTTGCTCGCCTTCTTTACCTGTTTTTGGACGCGCATTGCTCTGTTTCTCCGTGAGCAGCGTGGGATTTTCCATGATATCGCCTAAGATATCGGAATCGTTCGCGATGCCCGGATAAGTCTTAAAATCCTTAGGGGGATCTAGAGGACAAAAAGGGCATTTGGGTTCCGGCGCGGGATGCGGTTCGGGTAGTGCGATCGCTTCTCCAATTTCTGACATGGTAGCTCCATGGTAAATTAACAATCTATGAAGAATATACAGGAATTGAGCATGCGAATGAAGTGGAGTCAAAGTGTGAATATTAACACTCTGCGTGCTCAATTCCTTAGTTCATTGTTATACCACTGATACACATATAATCGAAATCTATTAGCACGTGATCAGCATTGTTTAAATAACCAAAAAAGCTGGACTAAATCGATTGCTATAAACGCAAGGCAGCGCTCGCTGGTTGTAGTTCGTTAAGATGTTCACCCAGTTTTTCCAGAAGCACTGAATAGTCTTGTTTAGATCGAATCGCAATTGCCCCTTTTTCGTCCACCAACTTCTGAGGGCCAGAACAATTCAAGCCCATGGTATTTGTTGAGTCCTGGGGCAGCACCGCAAAAAGCGGGTGGCTTTCTTTGATCGCGAAATTGGCATGCGTCATGGTCCCACCTTTTATATCGGATTCAACAATGATCGATCCCACCGACAAACCGACTTGGATTCGGTTACGAGGAACGAATTTATCTCTGCTAGGGGGTATACCTTCCGGGTGCTCCGATACCCAAGCACCCCCGGAGTCGAGGATTCGCTTAGCAAGTCCAGCGTTCGCTTTTGGAAAGGCCTCATGAAGTCCATGCGCAAGCACAGCAATAGTACGTTCTATTCCGCCCTCATGCGCGGCAGCATCTATACCCAACGCCAATCCTGACACAATGACATAACACTGTTCGGTCAGAAACTTCGCGATTCGTTGCGCTATGGTGGCACCGGCTTTGGAACATTGGCGAGTGCCAACGATGGCTACCCCAGGACGATGAAGAAGCTCTATATTGCCACGCACATAGAGCGTCTGTGGCGGATTGTGAATCGACCGCAGTCCCGCAGGGTAGTCTGGGCTATCTATAGGTATTGATACGATATCGTTCATTAGTGATTTATCGAATGGCAACTAGGTATCCGTGTGATAGTAGCGTGCCGTCGTGCTGAGGGCGCGATGCCCGGCGAATTTCTGCACCCACAGCAAATTGCGCTGTTCTTTTTCGATCAGATGAGTGATGCGGGTGTGGCGCAGCGTGTGCGTCGAATAGTGTGCCCAGTCGCGTTGAAACGTCGCGTTTTGCACACCATCACCGTCGACTAAGCTGGGTACAACATAGTACTGCAAAAAGTCCCGAAAGATCTTTTGCCAGTTGGCCTCGGTCATGGTGTCGGGATTAATGATAATGTGGCCATGGCGCTTTTTGACCGCACTTTTTTTCGGCAGCAGGGGCAGGGATTCACCACCGGGCTCGGCCGACAGACCCAAATACAGCCGATAGCGCGTGAGGGCCTCCCAAGCGACCTCGTTGAGGGTCAGCACGCGCGGCGAACGCCCTTTGCCCACGATATACAGGCGCCACACGCCGTGATCACAGCGAATGTCCTGGTGCGTATGAGTGGTCATTTCATGAATGCGCAAAGCCATGGCATATTGAAACCGCACCCCGAAGCGTAAGCGTTCTTTGACATTGCGTTGGCCGGGGGTCTGTTCGGGCAACCGGTCCAGGCTGTTCAGGAGGATTTCCCATTGGTCGTCCGAGAAATGCCGCTTGGGATTGAGTGCTTGTGGATTATTAATCCCCTGGCGCTTTACTTTGCGCGCGGGGTTGCTGGGGATCTGATTATCGTCGTGCAGATAGCGGATTAAACCGCGGATCACGTCAAAATACTGATCTACGGTTTCGGCTTTGGTCGGGCCAAAGTGCACCTGGGGGCAGTGCGTGTCCACATAGGCTAACAGCTCCGCTGGCGGGCTTTTCACGTCTTCGCAGTACTTTTCCAAGACTTTCACGCTCAGGTTGGGAAACTGTTTGTAGCGCAGCCACACGAGAAATTTTTCAATTTGTCGACTATATTTACGTTGGGTGTGCGCGCTTTGTTTGCTGTTCACAAACTCCAGCATGGTTTGCAGGACCGCTGGGGGCACATCCTCATAGGTACCGGCTTGCAGATAATCCGCCGGTGCATACAGTAAGTCTCCCGCCACGGGGGCGTTCGAACCGGTCAAATAGCGGCCATTATCCTGCGGTGCTGTCACAGCCCACCTCCCATTTTCAAAAATCGATTTGCGAAAAATTATAGCAGTTTATTCTTGTGATATTGGAACTTATCACAAGTTTTTGCTGTTTTCGAGAAAAT